>RFKT01000131.1 GCA_003694225.1 Candidatus Dadabacteria bacterium | reverse complement strand
GTGCTAATAGAGACGGCGATAGCTGTGCCTTTGATGTTGATCTTGATACTTGGAGGTGTCGAACTAGGTGATTATTACCGAACCAAACAAAAGTTAATGAATATCACTTGGGAGATTGCCAATATCTCTTTAAGGAAGTGTGGGGAAGGCTTTCCCCCTTTTCAAGAAGAAGTAATAAAGACCTGCATCTATAATACCCTAGATGGGGGAATATCAGCAGGCATAGAAGAGTTGATACTTTCTCAGCTGCCAGATTTTGAGAGTAAAGGTACAATGATATTAACCCCTCTGATAGATGGCGAGCGGTTCTCTGGCGGGTATCACTACAAATTTCCTTCTTTGTCATCAGAATCGAGCCTTATTGATTATGGTTCACTAAATCTCTCAGCTCCACTTGGTTTTACAGTTGAGCTTTTTTATGAAAGATCTCTTTTTAGCGGATTTGGCCCCTTGATCGGTTTTGATCTTCCCCGGAGAATATATGAAGCAGGAGTCATTTAAAATATCACATCGCTTTATCTCTCTTGCAAATTCCATAAGAAGAAAGAGAGGAAGAAAGGGATTGGTTTCCATTGTTTTTGTGGGTATGTTGGCTATGACAGTTATGTTTACCGGTCTTATGCACAAAAGCAGCAGCGCGTTTCTTGCAAAAATTCACGGTGAGAAGGCTGCCCAAGCAGGGATTATAGCCGCAGCTATGTATGCACAATGGAATGGGACCGAAGATCTTGGAGCTATAGAGGGTGTATTTGGGGGAGTATTTTCTGACTATATGGATGTAAATGGATTTGAACATTCGGATTCTGCCCCATCAGCCTCTTTGGGTGATCAAGGAATGCTTAGCATAGATTATGGAAGCCTAATCAGCAACAGGGGGAGTAGTTTTGGAGTGGATTCCCTTGATCAGGTGAGTGTTTCAGGAACAACCAAATTTCTGCTTGCACCGACTGGCAAAAATGTTGCACTTGTAGTCGTGTCTGACGTGTCTAATTCGATGACAGCTGATCAACTTGATGTAGTCAAAGAAGCGACAAAGAATGTAGTGGATATTATATCTCAAAATAGTCTTGACGGAAGGTTCGCATTTGGCTTTAGGACATTTAATTTATACTGTGATGAAGATCGCCAAAATTATGATCCTATTACAGGCGAACTAATTCTTGATGAGAAAGCAGGTAAAACAAATGAACCTGTGCCTTTTGGAGTTTATGAATTGAGTGATGTGGAGCATATTAAGCAATTAATTGATCTCACCCAGCAGTTTGGCGACTGGGGTTCATACGCTCCATGCGCTTATCATAAGGGGTGGGTATCTTTGGAGGACTTTTATGACAGTCTTCCAGATATTGAAAAGGAATCGTGGCTAGTAATGTTGATATTGCTATCTGATGGAAAAATTAACACGGTAAGTAAGAAAAGCAGGTATTTTTCATATACTAATAAGGGGAAGAACTGCGGATATAATAGCGGCTCAAGTGAGAATAAGAGGTATAGACTTGCTTGGGCGTGGACTATATCTGAGGCTGATGAAATGCCTTCTTATATTGAAACCTATGGGATTATGACGAGACCTGAAGGGGATCCGATGCCTGAGTTTTCAGATATGAAAGTGCAAAATTTTGCAGATGCTGTGGATGACAACAATATATGGGATGGTGAGATACATTATAGAACGGGGAGGAATCAGGATGATCCCTGCCGGGATGGATACGATGGTCCCACTCTGAAAGGATCTGACGCGAAGGAAAGGCTATATTTTGCGACTCTGAGCGATCAAGATCCTGTCAATTCATTGCTTCATGTCATTGAGGAGTTGATGCAGAATGCGCTTATTGCATCAGTAAGATACAGGTGAGCAATCTCTACTCTCTTAGGGTTTCCCGAATATGATTTGTTTGTAGTTTTACGTTCAAAAAATACAAAAAGAGCCCCGGAAATAAGTCCCGGGGCTGCCTGGAGTAGTGGTTGAGGTTAGCTTATATAGCGTTAAACTGCTTGTCTTAGATACTTATGCTGCTCCTTGTCACACTCAATATTTTGCAATCGGTTTCTTAAATGCCAAGGCGCAGATCGAGAACTGCCCCGCCTTGGCAGTGACACTATCTTAGAAAGCGCCTTCTTTGGGTCCAGGTCAAGCTGAATGCATATCCATTGAAAGGTAAACGGCTCTAGATGAGGATTTTCCACTTCTTCAAAAAGCCATTCCCGGGCCGCTTCTGCCTCTTCATAATTGTTGCCTGTAAGATCGAGCAGAGCCCTTTCAATAATTGCCATCAAAAGATTTCTCTCAGGGGAGCCCTTTGTTTTTGGTAGATCAAATATATTAACACCAGCCATTTTTTATAATCCTCCTTGCAATACTCCTTTGACGGTTGACTAGAGGATTATATTCAATTATTTGGAGGCATTTTGCAGGTTTTTTTGACCTATTTTTGATTTCCTAGCAGTGTGATATTCTTCAAGATATGTTAAGGAATCTTAAAACCCTGTTTTTTATATCTATGCTTTTTTTTGGCAATCAAGCCTTTAGCGGGTCGGCCTTAGGAGAAGTTATCTGCCGAGCCCCCCTTTACTACATTTGGGGGGATAAGAAGACCAAGTCATTTTGGAAGAACATCTCTGCTAGAGGAGACAGAGAAGAGGACGCTAAAAGGGTTTTAGAAGAGAAGATAGACCGTTTGAAGAACAAGGCAATATCTGAGTGCAGGAAGGTGCATGAAAATACAGCTGGCTGTATTGCTGAGCGGTATAAGGCTGTTGAAAGCAGGTACTCAAGCCTGAGCTTTAGGGCTCGGAAAGCTATTGACGAAGCTATTATAAGCGATTGCAAGAAGCAGGAAGGAGTATGTTTAGAAGCTGAAAGCGGCAAGATTGTATGTAAAGAGACTGTTAAGGAAGCTGGGAAGGAGAAAGATAAGATTGAGAAGGCAGAATCCAAATCCGAAAGTGATAAATCTAAGAAAAAAAAAAAAGCGAAAGAGAAAAAATAAGCATAAATAGG
>RFKT01000019.1 GCA_003694225.1 Candidatus Dadabacteria bacterium | reverse complement strand
GGGTATTTTGTTTACAAAAATATTGCCCTCACCTTCTTTTAGGTAAACGCGCGCCACAGAGGTCTTCCTTTTTCCTACTGCGCTGATATATTTATCCTTTGCCATTTAATCCACCGCATATAATCAAACAACGTTTAGCAATACCTACACTCTATACTTTCAGGCTTTTGGGCTGCATGGGGATGGTTTTCTCCTGGATATACCTTTAACTTTCTAAGCACTGCCCTACCTAAAGGCCCTTTTGGCAACATGCCTTTTACTGCCATGGTAATTAACCTCTCAGGGTTTTTGCTCAAGATCTCCCCTGCAGTTTTAACCTTAAGCCCTCCCATATATCCGGTATGCCGGTAATAAAGCTTATTTTTCAGTTTGTTGCCTGTAAGCTTTATTCTAGACGCATTGGTCACTACTACAAAATCACCACAATCGACATGAGGCGTGTAAGCAGGTTTATTTTTGCCCCTTAGTATGGACGCTATCTCTGCTGCAAGCCTTCCAAGTGGCTTTCCAGTAGCATCGATATGAAACCATCTCCTTCCTTTAAGCCCCTCTTCTTTAGTGAGAAATTTCGTCTTCACAGCCAGTCCCGCTAAAAGCAGATTAAATCATAAAAATTCCGAGTGGATATAGTTACCATATTGAGATTTTTGGTCAATACTATCAGATATGAAATTTTTCGGAGAATTGCTTAGATCCGAAGGAAGGATAGTTAACCATTAGATATTATTGGATATATCTAAAGCCAGCCGTGATCCCTATACCACTTCGCTATAATCCCAACCTCCTCTTCAAAGGTATGGCTCGGCAGATAGCCTAGATCTCTTTTGGCCCGGCTGTAATCGAAAGCACGTGTTTTGGTAAAAAAATCGACTCGCCTTCTATAAATGGGAGGCTCAATACCAAACGGAACACATACGGCTTCGACCATAGATCCAAGAAGCTGGATAGGTTTTGCAGGAATACGGAAGGGAAAGGTTTGTACCCCTAACTCTTTGGCAATCTGGAAAAAGAGGTATTCTAATTCTACCGGTCTCTCTCCCGCGATAATATAAATATTTCCTACGGCTTCTTCCCTCTCTCCAGCAAGCCTAAAGGCAGCCGCCAAGTCATCTACCAAGACCCAGTGAAGTAAAGTTTTACCGGTTCCAATAATAGGAAGCCTTCTTCTAGCTATTCCCCTAAATAACTTTAAGGTTCTCTTATCTCCTGGCCCCCAAATCATTGCCGGCCTAATGATTACGCCCTTCAGTTTGCCGGACTCAAACCATCTCCTAGCTTCTTTTTCGCCTTCACACTTCGTAAGCTGGTATATGTCCCCAGGCCTATAAGCCTCGCTTTCATCCGCCGGAGGATTTGGGATATGGCTATGCACTCCCACTGTACTGCAGTGTACAACTCTATCCACTCCAACGGTATAAGCTGCTTCAAGCACATTTACAACACCATCTCTGTTTACCTTCCAATAGACTTCGTCCGGATGCTTTGCCTCCCTAAAAAGGGCTGCTATATGGTACACGGTATCCACTCCATCCATAGCAGCCAAGAGAGACTCTTTCTCTGTTACATCTCCCTCTACAAGCTCAACGCCCATGTCCTTTATAGGCTCTATATTGCTAGAAGCCCTATGCATCCCCCTTACAGAGTAGCCATGCTCAACCAGCTCCTTGCACAATCTAGTTCCAACAAAACCTGTCGCCCCTGTAACTAAAATCTTTTCCATTTTTTAATTGCCCATAACCAATTCGTGGAGAATATGACAATAAAAATGTCGATCTCTTTATAACAATACTGATGCCCCACACAATGGATATTCCGTTTTACCATGAAAGGAACTAAAATGCACAGTATGAAGGCGCTAACGGCTATAGTCATGCTTGTAATCTGCTGTTCACATGCCTTTTGCGCTCCTTGGGAAAATGTAGAGGTAATCCCCGGAAAAAGCGCCATAACAGAAGCCAAGAAAAAACACGAAAAAGAGATAAAGGAAGTGGTTGTCTATGTTTCTCTCTATTGCAAAGAGTGCTTAAAAGTTATGAATTTCTTCAAAAACAGAAAAATTCCCTATACAAAAAAGATGGTTATAGACACTTCATATGCTTTAGGAACTTTAATTGACATATCAAACACCCCCCTTACAGTCTTTAAGTTTAAGGATGGATCTGAGAAGAAGGTGCACGGGTACGATGAGGCTATGCTTTTGGATATTATAAAAGAAGAGGAAAGGCTAAAAAAGGACTCATCGGGTTTTGACTTAAGGCAGGATGCAGGAGATTCTTTTGACTTGAGATAATTCACGATTTTACGTTAATACGTTGCTACAACCCCAATACATCGCTTATTGATGAAGAGTTGGTGTTGGCAGTGATGACCTTCACAAGAAAGCTTCAATGAAAACACGGAACACTAAAGATATGAGCAACAATCCTCACTGTAAGACACGAGAAGTCCCTGATAGATCAATTTTGCATTCCATACTATACATACGAAATGGCATATTATAATACTTGGCGAAATTTGTGACTCACCTCTAAAGCCGTGCCTTATGCAAAGAAATCTCTAAGCCTTGCCATTCCCCTTCTTCCTACCTTGTGGCCTATATCTTCAACAAAAAGGCTAACCTTAAAGCCCTTCTCTGAAAGATACACCGCCCCAGACTGCGCCATCTCTAAAGGGACAAATTCATCTTTTGTCCCCGCAATAATAAGCACTTCAGCGCCTTTTGCCTCAATGTCTTTCGATGGAGGCAAAGGGGGGTCAACCCTTACAGTAAATGAAGCAAGCAAGGCTGCCTTCTTAAAATAACAAGGGTTTAGCTGAAGGGCTACAGAAAGTATAGCGCCGCCTTGGGAAAATCCTATACAAAAGAGGCTGTCTTTTGAAAGCCCATACTCTGAAACCAGCCGATCTGTCTCCTTAAGCAATAACCCTCCAATCTTTTCGTATTTTCTCTTACTCATTGACTCTTCCATAAGCCACCAGCACATTCCGCCTATATCCGGATCGGGGAAAGGCGCTTCAAGTGAAATAATATGCGCATCCCGCGGAAAGACACGAAAAAATGGAGACATCGACCTGGCATTACCACCCCTTCCATGAACTGCAACCACAACAGGAGAAGACCTGCCCTTACCTTCCAGATATAAATGCT
>RFKT01000130.1 GCA_003694225.1 Candidatus Dadabacteria bacterium | reverse complement strand
CCTTTGAATTAAATACCTTTTTGGGGAAAGTGCCTGTATGATCCACTTCTCCATCATCATCAAACCCAAGCAAGCTAAAATAACGGGCAACTGCATCGCGCCATTTCTTGTTTACTCTTGCCTTGGCGCTATCACCGGTTAAAAGTCCCCTAAGTGGCATCTTTGCTTCTTCAGATTCAATTTCTATCTCTACCACCAAACCCGGCACATTTATGCCCAAGTATTGGTCGGCAGGCACAGCGACACCTTTTGTAAACTTCGCCCAGATGTCGGAAGGAGAGTCCACTCTGGGGCTTTCATCAAGAGCTATCAGCACTCTAGCAAAATTAAGTGCAGACTTTAATAGATACTCAGCTTGAAGGTTTCTGACGGTATAGCTTGAAAGGCGCGAGCTTAAGTATGACGAATATGTCATATTTACAACAAGTATGCTGCAAAGGGCTACTACAAACAGCACTAACAGAAGCGCTATTCCATCCTCGCAAAGTCTTACATGAGATCTTCCAGACTCGCCTCTTGCGTTCATCATGCCCTAATATATCGCTATATCGAAATGGCTGAAAGTACACCTAAAAATCAAAAAAAACGACGCGCCGTTAGGGTGAGTATACTGTTTCTCAAGATCGTCAATTGCAGGTCAGCGCCTCCAATTTAGCAACACTTTGTGTCATCAACCAATTCATCAGGGTTGCCAGAAAGAGCGCGGAGAATAGCCTTAGCATCATCCCTGATCATAGCCGAAAGGCCGTTTATTAGGTTTACATGGCGCGCCACCTCTTCCCATTGCCCCTTATTTATGTGATCACACAACTTAACAGCGAGAGATCTCTGTTTCTCTAAGATCTCATCATACGACCTAATCCGCTCTATGATGCTTTCAGGCACAAAGTCCCTCTTCTCAAGCGACGCTTTGGCGCTCCCTATTGCCTGCTCGAGCTCCGTAAACGAAGAGAAAAGCCTTTCTAATACTGAATTACCCATAATTCGCTCCTTAGTTTGCTATTTGGCAAGTTAACCTTAAACAACCACGCTTATTTAACACCTACCAAATGCAAAAGAGCTGCCACGCAGAAAAAATAAGCACTTACGCCTCTAACAATAAGCCACACTGCCTAATCTGACAACAGTAATATTCCTACCCTATGATAACTTCCTGATACGATAATAGATTATCTGGTGTTTACTTTTTGCCCACACTGTGTGGAGTTGATACACTGATATACCACTTATACTTTTTTAAAGGCATTTACTAGGACGTTATACGTGTACACCAAGAGATATAACACCCAACCCTCAGAAGAGATAGGCCTTTACGGAGCTTCTTCACCATTTTTGTCGGAGCTGAGGGGCTTTGATACTTGCACTCAACCGAGATCCTTGCGGACCCTTGCAAAGATCGTTTCAGATGGGCTCTGCCACAGATGCGGAAGCTGCATAGGAATATGCCCCACAGAGGTGTTGAGGACAGACTCTAAGGAATATCCTGTGGTTTCCAATCTCTCTGCATGCACAGATTGCGGTCTTTGTGCGAAGGTCTGCCCCGGTGATGAGTTTAATGTCATTGACCACTATAAGAAGATGTTCGGCACAGAGCCGGATCTGAAGGATACTCACGGTATCTTTAAACGGGCTGTCTTAGGCTATAGCCCTGACAATAAGCTTAGAAGAAATTCTACAAGCGGCGGAATTATTACAGCGCTGCTTGTGCACATGCTTGAATCTGGTCAGATCGACGGCGCAGTTGTAACCGGCTCTGATGAAAAAACCTTATGGAAGGGCGAGCCGAAGATAGCCAGAACAAAAGCCGATATACTCGCCGCAACAAAGTCAAAATACGCAATCTCTCCGACTAATGTTGTAATAGCAGAGATCCTAAAGCACGAGGGGAAATATGCCTTTGTAGGGCTTCCCTGCCAAATACACGGCATTTTGAAGGCTGCTTCCTTAAATAAGAAGCTAAAGGAAAGGGTGGCTATAACAATAGGGCTTATCTGCCACGCCGCTGTTGACCATGAAGCCTTTGAAGTAATATGGGATTCACTGGGAGGCCGCGTAAAATCAGCAAAGCGTTTTATCTCACGGGTGGGAAAGCACCCCGGCACCCCTGCGCTTGAGCTTGAAAACGGAGAGATGTGCCCCGTCTACTTCCCAGAGAAAAAGGGGTATAGGCCATCATCTATGGAGATGATCAATATACTTTACAGACTATATACTCCTATGAGATGCACAACGTGTTTTGATGCAATGGCAGAATTTGCTGATATAGCTGTGGGAGACCCGTGGATGCCTCCGCCTGAGAAAGATATTGATTTCTATCAAGGCTGGAGCTTTGCCCTTGCAAGGACAGCCCGTGGAGACGAGATACTGAAAAAGGCCATTGCTGATGGAGCAATAGTTGCGAGGGATATCACCCGATTTCAAGCAAGGGAGTGTAACTTAGAGATGGCCAAAGAAAAGCGAAACCGAGCGGCTTGGATTATGGGGTATAGGGCTCGCCGCTATATGCCCGTGCCGTTTTATGGGATAAAGCGCCCCTCGGATATAGCTTGCCATCGCGGATTTAAGGTTGCTTTAAATATCTTTACGCATATATTTTGCTTTTTTACGCCACCAAGGCGCTTTATTCTAAAGGTCATGCTATCAAACGCAGGATATATCCTGCTTTGGGTAAATAACAAGAGAAGGTCTCTTAAGCGTGCTGTGCGACACTTTAGGGCAAAAAGAAGGTGGAGAGCCTATGAAGCCTAAAAGCTGTGATAACGCAGCTTCTGACTGGGCTTTGAAGCTTTTTTCCCTCTCTCCCATAAAGCAGAGAAAGCTCTCAAAGATCCTTAAATATGCAGGTGATTTCAAGGACAAGGTTTGCCTTGATATAGGCTCTGACAACGGAGTGATAAGCCTTCTGCTTAGAAGAAGGGGAGGGGTTTGGCATAGCGCCGATCTGATAGAAGAGACAGTAAAGTCTATAGAATCACTCGTGGGTGAAAGGGTCTTTCAACTTAAAGACGGCGAGGCAACGCCCTATCCTGACAGCTATTTTGACCTGATAGTGGTTGTAGATTATCTAGAGCACATAGAAAACGACCGGGCTTTCGTAAAAGAGATGTGGAGAATTCTAAAGGATGGGGGAGCTGCGGTATTTAATGTCCCGAACCCCAAGAGGGGGGTGGTAAGGTGGCTTAAAGAGGCATTGGGGCAAGATGATGCGGCACACGGCCATTTAAGGAGCGGATACACGATTCAAGATCTGAATAATCTTTTAGCCGGATACTTCACAGTTGTCGAGCATGAGGAGTATTCAAGAGCGTTTTCTGAGCTTGCCGATACAGCCATAACATTTGCCCTAGATCTCATAAAAGGCAAAAGAAGCAGAAAAGGCACGTTGGTTACAGGCAGTGATTTTAAGAGGTATTCCAAAAGCCTCTTCCTATATAAGATTATTTATCCCT
>RFKT01000129.1 GCA_003694225.1 Candidatus Dadabacteria bacterium | reverse complement strand
CTCTTGAATAATACTCATTGGTTACAGGGTTATAATCAAGCACCTCTCGCGCTTTAGAGATTGCCGCAAGAAGCTCTGAGCCGTCCTTAAACCTTTCCTCCGGGTCTAGAGAAAGCGCCCTTAATACGATCTCTTCAAAGACCTTTGGGCAATCTGCTCTGTTTAGGGAACTTATAGTCTTTTTTCTTTTTTCATAAAAAAGGCCGTATACAGTCTCTGACTCAAATGGATAACCGCCTGTTAAAAGCTCATACGCTATGACTCCAGCTGCATACACATCAAGCCTTCCATCGACTATTCCGCTCTCTATATATTCAGGGCTAAAATAGTAAGCTGTCCCGAGCATAACGTTTGATGTAGTAAGCCGCTTTACCAAAGGCTGGGATAGCCACTCCATATCCTTTCCGATCTCTTCCAATCCGCAAAACTCCTCTTCTGACTCGGGAATATAAGCGACCCCAAAATCAGAAACCTTAATAAAAGAATCCCCTATAACAAGCACATTGCTTGGCTTTATGTCTCTATGCACAATTCCCATCTTGTGGATAGCGGTTAGGGCTGTGGCTATCTGCATAAGGAAATTAAAGGCACATCCGGGTGTTACAGGGGCATACTTGTCTATGTATTCCCTAAGTGTTCCCCCATTTACATGTTCCATGAACATGTATGACTTGCCGTCAGAATAGTAAAAATCGTAGAGCTTTGCCACATGGTCGTGGTTTATGGCGTTAATGATCTGAGCTTCGCGGGCAAGCCTTCTCTTTGCCTTTTTACTTAGCCCCCCCACCTTTACAACTTTCATAGCAACGGGAAGAGAAGGGACAATAATGTCGCAGCACGAATAAACTTCTCCATTTGCCCCCTTTCCAAGGAAATCTCCTACCTTATACCGGTCAAATAAGATTGTACCCGGAGCGATCCCGGCGGTTCCAACGTGCGGCATAAAATCCCCTCAAACACACTGTGTTTTTACTATCGGAAGATCCTAAAAAGGAGTGTAGTAATTTCCCTTATTTTTAGAGTTATCTAGTGGAATCCAGTAACTTTTAAGGCCTTTTTTTCTCCTTATCATAAGCTCATCACGGCCAAAAAACCGCTGAAGGACGCCTACGGGGACTATGGAACACCAGTAAATAAAGAGGAGAACTATAGGAGTTGCGATATGTCCCAAAGATTCTCCAAGCTTTTCAAGCGCCCTCTTAGCAATAAATCCCACGGAGGGAAGCACGAAGCCTATTGAAAAGAAGATAGATCCCAACACAAAGTAAGGCATCCAACCTGTCCCGTACCGGAGCTCTTTCCACGCCATCACCGCAAAAATTACGGTCCCGACAATAAAAGTAAACTCTTTTCCTTCTTTTTCCTTATCTCGCTCCTTGCAAAATATAGATCCCATAGCGCTCCTAATCAGGGTTAACTTCGTATCTAAAATCCTCCCTCTTGTTTGGCTGTTTTTCCTTTTTTAATAGGCAATTTTCAAGGACCAGCGTATCCATCTCAGTTGCCATAAAGCAACGGTACGCATCCTCAGGGGTACACACGATAGGTTCGCCTCTAATATTAAAAGATGTGTTAACAAGCACACTGCATCCGCTAGCTTCCTTAAACGCCCTTAAGAGCCTATAAAATCTCTTATTGTATACTCCATCAACGGTCTGTATTCTGGCCGAATAATCCACATGTGTCACAGCGGGTATAACGCTTCTTTCAACTTTAAGTTTATCTAATCCGGTCAGTGAGGCGTATTCGGGGGGAAGCTCTTTTCTGGCCTTATCCGCCACAGGCGCTGTAAAGAGCATATAAGGTGAGGGTCTGTCAAAATCGAAGTACTCCTTCATATCTTCCTCAAGCACAGCCGGAGCAAACGGCCTGAAACTCTCTCTGAATTTAATTTTAAGATTTATAGTTTTTTGCATCTTCGCATCTCTAGGATCTCCTAATATGCTCCTTGCCCCAAGGGCTCTGGGGCCAAATTCCATCCTTCCTGTGAACCATCCCAATACCTTTCCAGAGGCGAGTTCATCTGCGCAAACCTTGTATAGAGACTCATCGGGAATAAAACTATACGGATATCCTTTCTTATCGAGCCAACTTGTGATCTCTTCATTGGAGAATGCGGGACCTAGGTATGGGTTAAAATTTTCTTGCTTGCGCGGCGGCCGCTCTTCCTTGGAAGCCATATAGTATGCCACATAAGCGGCGCCAAGCGCCCCGCCGGCATCTCCTGCGGCAGGCTGCACCCAGATATCCTTAAATATTTTTTCTTTAATAAGCAGGCCGTTTGCGACGCAATTAAGAGCAACGCCTCCGGCTAAGCAGAGATTATCCATTCCCGTTTCTCTCCGCACATGGGCTGCAATTTTTTTCATTACCTCTTCTGTTACCTTTTGCACAGATGCGGCTAGATCCATCTCCCGCTGAGTTATCCGGCTTTCAGGCTTGCGAGGCGGCCCTCCGAAAAGGGCGTGGAACTTCTCAGAGGTCATGGTAAGCCCTTGGCAGTAGTTAAAATAATCCATATTAAGCCAAAATGAGCCGTCTTCTCTGATATCTATAAGCTCTTCTAAGATCTTGTCCGCGTATCTCGGCTCTCCGTAAGGGGCAAGCCCCATCACCTTGTACTCACCGGAATTTACCTTAAAGCCTGTGTAGTATGTAAAGGCGGAGTATAGAAGCCCTAAGCTGTGGGGAAAGCGAATTTCACTCTTTAGTTCAATCCTGTTGCCATCTCCGATTCCCCAAGAGCATGTAGACCATTCGCCTACGCCATCAACCGTAATAATAGCGGCTTTTGCAAACGGAGATGGAAAAAAGGCGGAAGCTGCGTGGCTTTCGTGGTGAAGGGGATAAACGATCTCGCCGTCATATCCGATACGCTTTTTTACAAGATCTCCTATCCAAAGCTTCTGCTTAAGCCAGAGAGGCATAGCCTTCACAAATGAGGAAAATCCAACCGGAGCAAAGGCAAGGTATGTATCTAATAGCCTTTCAAACTTAAGCCAAGGCTTATCATAAAATGCTACAGAAGAGAGAGACTCTGGTCTTATCCCCGCCTTATCAAGGCAAAACTTTATGGCATTTTCAGGAAAGGAGTGGTCGTGTTTTTTCCTTGTAAACCGCTCTTCCTGCGCTGCAGCCACCGGCACACCATCCTTTAATATGGCTGCAGCAGAGTCGTGGTAATACGCTGATATGCCGAGTGTATATTCGGCACTATTCCTCACACGCACTTTATGCTGCACATCCCCCCTTTTTTCCTCCTTAATCTTGTTTTTGTACTCTCAATAAAGACATGGATACTACTAGTTCAACCCTGTATGGGTATCGGATTGTAATTTTCATCGACTGCGACCATAACAACCTCAGCTGATGTTACCTTGCAGCTTTTAAGAAGATCAGTTCCTCTTACTGCCTCAACATCAACCTTGATAGTTATGGATGTCCTTCCCACAGATACTGTTTCTGCATAAAAACTCACAATATCCCCCACAAAGACAGGAGCGATAAATTCAACCTCTCTCATAACCTTTGTAACAAAGATCTTTGGAGATACACTTCGGGCGTGTTGCCCCGCTGCCATGTCTATCAGGCTTAATATATGCCCGCCGAAAATGCTTCCGAGCGCGTTTGTGTCTCTCGGAAGCATGGCCATCTTTATAGCCGGCACTCTGTTATCAGGCCCTCTTTTGTCTTTCATGATTTTTCTCTAAACAATTACAGTAGTATAAAACAGGATCTCCGTGTAAATTACAACTATGATTGTTAAATCCCGGGAAAAAGCCAAAATAAAATCTTTTGTTTATCTCTCCCTCCTGTCCGGACTCTCCCTCCTTTTCCTCCTTCCGGCTGGGATGTATGGGACAGAGACCGTTCCTTTTAAAACGGCTTCTCTATTTCACCTGGCTCTACACGTCATCTGCGTGGTCCTTTCCATCCATACAACCCTTAAGGTCGTTCTTAAAGAGGAGAATCTTGGAGTCTGGTGGCTCCGGCCGGTTTTTCTCTTGTTTTTTCTTGTATTGACCACCCTTTTAGTGGGTTACGCCGTAGCTCCTGTAACTGCCCGTGATGCTCTGATTCACCATCTAGCAGTCCCTAAGTGGTGGGCTGAGGCAGGGAGGGTGCATGAGATAAGGTGGCATGACTGGTCTTACTATCCCATGCTTATACACCTTATTTACACGTTCTTTTTACAAGAGGGGACAGAGTGGCTTTGCTCCATATACTCGCTTTCCTATCTCTATCTTATCTCTGCGCTTCTCTGCCTTATCGTATCGAAAGGCGCAAAGAGCAGATTTTTGTTGCCCTTTGCGTATCTCCTTCCGCTTACCATTCCTATTATGATCCGTCTCTCTACAGAACCTATGCCTGACATTCCCTTAGCTTACTTTACAGGGGTTGCGTTTTACCTCCTAACGGTTGAACCGGAAGATAAAAATAGTCTTTTGCGCCTTTCCTTTTGGAGCGGCGTAGCACTGGGAATTTCCCTTTCAATTAAGTATAATGCGATTCCCGCGGCGGGACTGCTTGTGCTTGCCTCTATCTCATTAAATCCCAGGCTCTCTCCAGCGGCTGCCATAAAGAGAGTTATTATCCTCTGCACCATTTCTTTTCTTATCTTTTCTCCCTGGCTTATAAAAAACTACTCCCTTACAGGAAATCCGCTCTATCCTCTCTTTGGAAAGATCTTTGGAACTGTGGATTACTCTGGGGGTATTTACAGGGGGTATTTCCCGATAGAAAAAAGGATTGCCGCTTACGGGGAGAGCTGGCTTGAGATCTTGGCTCTTCCCGTTCGGATGATCCTCTATGGAAGAGACAACGACCCAAGGTACTTTGATGGGGTTTTATCTCCTCTCTTTTTGGTGTTATTCATCTCTTTAATAAGGCTTAAAAGTGAGAGAAAAGTTTTCTTTGGTTTTCTTTATTCAGCGGCCTATACAGCTATAGCCATTATAAGAGCCGGCGCACGGATAAGGTATCTAAGCCCTATTTATCTGCCCGTTCTTTTTCTTACTATAGAGGGATTTCAGAGAGCTCTAGAGGTTGTAAAGGAGCGTATGGGAAAGGCGTTGGTGTTGTCTTCCTTGCTGCTTCAGCTAGCTTTAGGGGGGGTATACTCATTTAACCGAATTGTTGAGAAAAATATCTGGGGATATATTTTAGGGCGCATCTCAAAAAAGGAGTTTTTAGAGAGAAATATCCCCATTTATCGGAAGATAGAAGAGATAAATTCTATTCTTCCCAAAGGCTCAAGGCTTCTTCTTCTTTATACAGG
>RFKT01000128.1 GCA_003694225.1 Candidatus Dadabacteria bacterium | reverse complement strand
CTATATTGTCTTCCTTTATTGAATCTCTCTGTATGGCGGACTTGTCTTCTGTAATAGTAATCCTTACTTCATACCCCTTCGCAGAGGGGGCTTTGATATGTAGAGGGAGAGATCTATTCGGATAGAGAGTAAAGTTTTCTCTGGGCCCTTTTTGGAATACCGCTGGATGGAGCGGCGAATCATAGAGACGCGTTTGGATAGAGCCTTTTAGCTTTATTTCCGAATCAGACGATAGGGTAAGCTTTATCTCTACCTTACCTCGGCTTTCCGGTTTCAGAGAAGCTTCACTTATCCATATGTTCGATCCTCTTTCTAGCACCTCTTTTCCCGAGTGGTAGGTAAAAAAGCCCGAATTTTGGCCTTCCTGAGGGATTCTGTCTGAAAATATGGCACAACTGTCGATCCCGCTTTTTGCTGAGACAAACCGCATGGCGTCTTCTATATTGTCCGGCGCATAAGTGGGCATTACCGCTTCTGCCAAGAGTTGCGCCTTCTCTGCAGAGACGGGATCTCCAGTGAGAAATCTAGGGGAAGGAGAGGTGACAGCTATATAAAATCTTGTATCTGAAGAAACTGAGTTTAAGAAGGTCTTTAGATCTCTTTTAGCTATCTCCATAAAAGAGAGTCCAGAAGGGGTTATCGAAAACATACTAAAGGAGTTATCGATCAATACTGCGATTAGCTTTCCTTTCGATTTTACGCTTGGGTTTGAAAGTGCTCCAATAAGGAGAGTAGCGACAAGCAGTTCAAGGAAAAATCTCGGGGGGAGGGTTATCTTGCGGCTAGAGACTGCTTCAGATGCAAGTTTCCTTAAGAGAAAAAGTGTAGGGGCTATAAAGCGTCTTTTCCGCCCTCCTTTTAGGTATGCGTAAAGGAGGGTTGCCAGTGCCGCGGGTATTAAAGAAAGCATCCATGGAGAGCCAAAAGAGAGTAAGTTAAACCCTAAAAAGCCCATCATTACACCAAATATTATCCCACTAATCCGATAGCTGTCAGCCCTTCCAGCACAAAGGATGAGAGAGAATCTGTGCCTAAAGTTGAGACGTACCGTATATCAGATCGGTAAAAGTAGTTCTGAATGCTCTCAATGTGAATGTTGAGAGCATCTCTGTAAAGCTCAATATTTTCTTCCGAGAAAGAAACTCCAAGTACATCTTCTGTTTCGCCGTCTTCAAGTGTTGCGTGTGACCCCAACCGGTGAGGATTAAGATCAAAATTCCCTAAAACCTGTATGGCTGTTATATCGAGGTTTTTGGCGAGCAAAACAGCAAACATCTCTTCAAGGCGATTTAGCTCAAAGAGAAAGTCTGAAATAACAACGGCCTTTCCTGGAAACCTTATTCTAGCAGCAGCTTGCTTTGTAATCCTTACCATATCGGGGTTCTTCTTAAAGGTGGAAGAATCAATTAGATCGGCCATGGTGTGTATCTGGCTCGGAGCATCAAAAGGGGGGAGGAATTCCCCTCCTATAGGGCATATAATAACTTTGTCCTGATCCATTAAAGCGGTATATGCAAGAGCAATAGCTATGTCTCTTGCTTTTTCCCATTTTTTGTCATTTGCGACCGCTCTCATTGAGTTGCTTCCGTCAATTAATATAAGTACGGCTATGTTTTCCTCTTCCTGAAATCTTTTTACGTAGAGCCTGTCGCTCCTTGCATATACCCCCCAATCTATATGGCGGGGATTATCACCGGGGGAATACTTGCGATAGTCAGAAAACTCTATTCCATGCCCCTTTCGTAAAGAAACGTGCCCTCCCTGCTTTGTCCCTAGAAATCTCCTTTTTGAGCGAATCTTCATAAGTTCAAGTTGTTTCAAAAGTGTTGGGGTAAAGGTTTCTGGAAGCATGACAACACTACCCAGTTCACTTAGCTGTGATGATTTCCTGAATCACAGTATCAGCGGTTACCTCATCTGCCTCAGCTTGAAAATTAAGCACTATGCGGTGCCTGAGGGCATGAGCGGCAACACTCTTTATATCTTCAAATGACAGATTGACTCTCTCATCTAAAAGAGCATAGACCTTAGCGGCTAAGATGATTGCTTGTGCCGCCCTTGGACCGGGACCAAACCTGACATATTTGTTGACTTTTTCTGTGGCAAACTCGCTTTTAGGGGTGAGGGCAGATATGATTCTCACTATTATTTCTAGCAGTGGATCTGCAACCACAACCTGCCGGACCAGTTTTTTCATATTTTCAATTGTTGCGGCCGCAATATCGGGCTCTATGACCCTATGGGGTTTGGGGATATCGCTTCCTGTGGTTCTTACCAGTATCTCTTTAAGATCGGGCGATTTGGGGTGAAAAAGGAGAATCTTCAGCAGGAATCTATCAAGTTGCGCTTCGGGAAGTGGATATGTGCCTTCTAGCTCTATAGGGTTTTGCGTTGCGAGCACAAAAAAGGGAGGTTCCAGCACATGCCTTTCTCCAAGCACGGTTATCTGCTTCTCTTCCATTGCTTCAAGCAGAGCTGACTGTGTTTTGGGGGTTGCCCTGTTGATTTCATCAGCAAGAATTATATTTGCAAAGATAGGTCCCTGCTTAAATACAAACTCCCTTTTTCCACTTTCATCTTCTGTAAGCACCTGAGTGCCTGTGATATCCGTGGGCATTAAGTCTGGAGTAAACTGTATCCTTTTAAATGATAGGCCAAGTGTTTCAGAGATAGCCCTGACAAGCCGTGTTTTCCCCAAGCCGGGAGCGCCTTCAAGAAGCACATGTCCCCCTGAAAAGATGGCGGTTAGGCAGAGCCGTATAATTTCCTTGTTGCCGACTATAATGGAAGAGATCTCCTTTTCAATCTGCCTAAAGATGGTGTTAAAATCTTTTACCATCTGTTTTAGCTCGGTACCGTCTTTTTCCGCCATCTTTTATCTCTTCTCACTCAATAATCTCTTTATATTCAAGGGGAATCTCCTGTTTATAACCTTCTTTTATAAGATCTGGCTCAGACAGCTTGATATTCTCTATCTCAGTCTTGTATTTCGCTTCGTTATTGTGTTTAGCGAGGGTTCCCTTGTCAGTATATCTTGTATCAATCTTTTCATTCTTGCCAGATATTTCTACATTCTTAAATCCCTTTGAGCCCAGCTTTTTAGAGTCTTTTCCCCCGGAAAAGTCGCCGTAACGCTTCGGCTTTTCACCCGGAATCGGCTTTGGTGGAGGAGAGGATCTCTTGCGAGAATCCTTTTTAATCATCGTTTCAGATGGAGAAGATCGGTTTTTCTTCTCTCCTGCTCTTTCTGATTTTTTCTGCCCTTTCTGAGATGAAGCTTTTTGGCGAGTTTTACCCCTTTTAGGGGATTGCTCTTCAGTTTTCTTGCCTTGATTTTGCTTAGAGGCAGAAGTTTTTGCAGATTGTTTAGATCCCTTTGACTTGGAAGTGTTTTTTCTGTTGCTGCTGTTTTTCTTGTTCTTAGAGCCTTTCTTTTCCTTTATCTTTTTTTCAATGCTTTTTAGCTTTTCTTTAACCCTTTGAATCCGGTTTTTTTTCGAGGAGCTTTTGCCTTTGCCACCTCCCCTCTCCCCCTTTTTTTTATTTTCGGTTTTATTTTGGTTTTGTCCCGGTTTTTTTTCAGATTTTGGCTGGCCGCGGCCTTTGCCGGATTTTTCCGACCGGCTGGAGGATTTGTCACCCTTTCCTGATTTTTTATCTCCCTTTCCTCCTTTATTTTCCTTAGAGCCTCCGTTATCTCCCCGGTTTTCCTTATTTTCCTTTTCTTTCTTTTCATTGTTATCTTTGGATGTTCCTTTTTTGCCCTGTTTTTTGCTCTCTGTATTTTTGGGTGCCCTCTGTTCTTGTTTTTGGGTGTCTCTTTTTTGCTTTTTGGGTGTTCTTTTGGGGGAAGGGGATTTTTTTAATGATTCTATGGTGTTTTCGGCTTCTAACTGTGCGGTTTTAATAGCCTCCAAGAGCTCATCTTCATTGGTTGCTTGGTCTTCCAGTTTGTCCGCCAACTCAGATAGGGAATCCAAAAGCGGTTCCGGTATATCCCTATTTTGTTCGATAAGCTCCCTTATCTCCTTTGCATAGCTTTGGAACTCTCCCTGCGGCGCTCTCAAGGAGGCTGTTAGAAAAAGAAGATTAAGCCCCCAGATAAGGATTAGGGCCAAAAGCCTTGAGAAAAGTTTTGGCAAAGGGAGAGGCTTGCATATATCACCTACGCGGAAACCCTCTAATACCGCACTTAGCTGATTTTCAATATAAGCCCTTTTCTTTTGGTCTTGAAGTTCGAGCAGGGTAACAAACCTCTCTTTGGCACAGTAATGGGCGTCAAGGCTCAAAGAGGCGTCTTTTTGGGTTGGGAACTTAAAAGCTCCTTTAAACCGCAAAAAGAATACGCTGGCGACAAAGATAAATATGGATCCAATGTATGAAAAGGGGTATATGGGATAAGTCAGTCCACCTATCATCACAGAAAGCCCTAAAATTATAATGAGATAATATGCTGTTTTTAAGGCATGGTAGAGTCTCAGCCTTTTGTGTAGAGCTTCTATAGCTTTCTTAGGGGACATCTATGTATTATTACCGTGATGGTTATCTCCGCCTCCGCCTGTAAAATTCAACAGCCCTTTTATGCTCAGCTAGTGTTGAAGAGAATATGTGACCGCCGCGGCCATCAGCTACAAAATAAAGATATGTTGTATCTGCTGGATACAGCGCTGCTTTAATTGCTGATAACCCCGGATTGCATATTGGACCCGGCGGAAGACCATAAATTATATAGGTGTTATACGGGGTTGAGACCTTTAGGTGCTTTTTAAGGATCTTGCCGCTAAATCCCGGTATTGCATAGACGGCTGTTGGATCGGATTCAAGCTTCATCCCTTTTGCAAGCCTGTTGTGAAACACAGATGAGATAAGGGGCTGTTCATCTTTGTTTCCAGATTCTTTTTCGATCATCGAGGCGAGGGTTAAAATCTCATGCCTTGTCATGCGTAGTTCATCGGCTCTTCGCTGAAATGCCGGCGTCCACACCTTCTCGCCTTTTTCAAGCATAGTCCATATTATCTGTTTGGGGGTTATAGGCTTTGTAAAGTGGTACGTGTCAGGAAAAAGATATCCCTCAAAAGAACCTGCTCCTAAGCCAGCAAGTTTTATGATTTTTGGATCATATAAAACCTTGTTAAATTCTTCTTTGGATACAAGACCAGCTTTCTCTACAAGTGATCCCAACACCCTTATCGACTCTCCTTCCCTAAAAAGCACTGTTCTCTTGTAGATCTTTCCCTCGACCAAAGCCTTTAAGACCTCTTCGGGGGACATGGAAGGAGAAAAGTTGTATTCACCTGCTTCAATTGTATTGTTGCCGGATATTCTAGAGAGAAGGTCAAGTGACCACCAAACCTTGACAATGCCTTTTCTTTCAAGAAGCTTCGCCGCTGCCTTAAAGCCCGTTCCCGGCTTTATCTCAATGATAACTTTCTTTTTTGAGCCAGGCTCAAGAGGCTCGAAGAGATAGCCTTTAAGACCGTAATATGCTATTCCGCCAAGAATAGCCAGCGGCATTAAGGCTATGGTGATCCACCCTAGTATGCGGCAGAGAGCTATGAAAACCTTCACCCCATTCATGTCTGTCTCAGTCTGTATCCTTTAAATTTAGATAGCTTTGCAGAATTATAGCTGCTGCCGCTGCATCCAGCATGCCCTTTTTCCTCATATCGCCTATGCGCTTACCGCTTTCTCTAAGTTTTGCTTCCGCCTCGACGGTGGTAAGGGATTCATCCATATATTCCACCCTTATATTAGCCCGCTTCATCAGTCTTCTGCAGAAATTTTCAATCTCACGGCATATAGGAGTTCTCTCCCCGGAGGTTGAGTAAGGAAGGCCTACCACAACGGTTTTTATCCCCAGCTCTTTGATAAGCTTGAGTATGGCATTTTCAGCCTTGCGGCCGTTCCTTTCTACAGTACTATGGGGCGTGGCAAGCATCGCACTTTCGTCAGAGAGGGCGATGCCGACCTTTCTTGAACCCACATCAAGACCCAATATTACAGGCATATTTGCGCTATTTTACGGTTTTGCCTAAATATTATCAATATTCATTGCTTGGCATGTAGAAACTAGTGGGGCAGAATAACACTGTTTCTGGTTGTGTATATGTTTTGAAGTAAGCAAGAGGAGCTATTTCTAGTGATAAAGCGCATCTGGTGGATAGTCTTGGCAACTATACTGCTTCAATCTTTCGCTGCATTTATGGTGTCTGCTGGAAAGAATTCCACTAAAGTAACTCCAGTACCTGCAAAACCGCTGCCGCCATGCCAAGGCCAGAAGTGCTCTCAGCCGTTAACACCTTCTAAATTTAGTAGCGCTTCCTTTAAGGAAACACATTCAGACGGTGAGAGTTTTAACTATACTGTAAAAAGAGGAGACACATTTTCTTCTGTGTGCAGCCGAGCAGGGGTTGAATCAGCTGAATGTTTTAGAGTAGCGCAATCCCTTGCGCATTCTCGCTACAGGCTTGAAAGGCTTAAAGAGGGCGAGAAGCTGGTTTTTTATACGGACAAAGCTAAGATCGTAAAGATGGAACGCGAACTTTCCCCGGCAAAGACCTTAATTGTTCAGAGAAAAGGGGGAACCTTTGCCTTCCGTATAGATACAGCTCCTGTATTTGAATCAGGAAAGGTGGCTACAGGTACAATCCATACATCCTTTAGTCAGGCCGCCAAAGAAAATGGGATTCCCTTTCCTGTAATTGATAGATATGTGGATCTGTTTGGGGGGAGAATCGAGTTTAGCCGGGATCTGCGCCGCGGAGACAGATTTATCGTGCTTTATACTGAGAAGGCGACCCAGGATGGAAGGGTTGTTGGATGGGGTGATATTGTGGCTGCCGGGCTTAGAAGAGGTTCAAAGCTTATGGCAGTTGTGAGGTATAAGTGCGGCGATGGAAAGTACCGCTTTTTTGACGAAGAAGGCAGGTATGCTGAAAAAGCATTTTTGAGGTATCCGGTAAAGTTTACAAGGATAAGCTCTATATTTTCTTCTGCTAGATTCCATCCCGTATTGAGGCGAAGAAGGCGCCATAACGGGGTAGACTTTGCAGCTCCTGTGGGGACTCCTGTAAGGAGCGTAGCTGATGGTATTGTGCGGTTTGCAGGGTATAAAGGGGGAGCTGGAAAGATGGTTAGAATAAGCCATGGGGAGATTTATGCTACGGAGTATTTTCATCTCTCACGCATAGAGCCCGGAATACGTAGGGGGGTTAGGGTAAAGAGGGGGCAGGTGATAGGAAGAGTAGGGCAGACAGGTTTGGCTACAGGGCCGCACCTCCACTTTGGGTTCTTTAAAAAGGGAGTATATGTAGATCCTTTGAAGGTAAAGCTTCCCATAGTGGTTGAAGGGAAGCCGTTTAGGATGCCGCAATCAACGCTGAAAAAGGTATTGGATTTATTGGATAAAATGATGTCGTGAATGAGTCCCAGATAAGAGATCAAGTACAAAGCCTGTACAAGCTTTTGGAGAGCAGAGGTTTAACTATAGCTGTAGCCGAGTCGTGCACAGGCGGGCTTTTGGGCGGCGCCTTAACCTCTGTAAGCGGCTCATCCCGCTATTTTCTGGGTGGTGTTGTAGCCTATAGCAATCATGTAAAAAAGGATCTATTAAAAGTCGCAAAGGAAACAATAAGCTCTTTCGGGGCTGTTAGCGCTGAGTGCGCCATCGAGATGGCTAAGGGGGTGAAGGCTCTGATAGGCTCCGACATAGGGGTTTCTATCACAGGCATAGCGGGGCCGGAGGGAGGTACAGATGAAAAACCTGTTGGGACAGTTTTTATCGCTGTTTCTTATCTCGACTCTATTTCAGAGAAGAAACTTTTTGAAGGCTCTCGCTCTGAGATAAGGCGCCAAGCTGTGCAAAGCGCCTTGCTCAGCGTGATAAGGCTCTTATCTGTGTAAGCTCGATACTCCTGTGGAAAGATCTCCTATCTTACCCTTTGCTTTTATAAAAATTTACATCTTGTTGAGTTCCTTTCAGTGATGTATCCTCCCAGCAGGGAAGTTTATGGATATTTACAGGTACTTTCATCCTCACCACAACCCTAGGCTTATGAGCACGCCGATTCGCCAGCTTGAGTTGGTGGAATTGGAGCAGGCAGCCAGCGAGTTGGAGAAAAGCCTTAAGCGCGCAAAACAGAGGCTTGAGAGAAAGTCAGTCCCTCCGATAATGCCTGAACACTTCACTGATGTTATCAAAGCAATGAATTTTGTGACCCGATCCCTTCAGACCTTGTGCGATGCCCATCCTGGCGATTCAAAAGAGGATCTCCGTGATTTGGTTGAAGAGAGATCGGCATGTTCGGGGTGGGAGACATGGTCGGCGCTTCTTCAAGAGCAGCTTAATGAGGCGGCATCAAATGGGCTGCACAGCCATTCAGATCTGCGCTTACCAAAAAAGGTTATAAACTTTTAGCTATCTAGTGTCTGAGATTTATCCTGTTTCCGTAAATATCTTTATAATAATTTTTTATAGGTATATTG
>RFKT01000127.1 GCA_003694225.1 Candidatus Dadabacteria bacterium | reverse complement strand
TCGATAATCAGAAGACTCTTCCTTAGTCCTCATAGGATGAGTGGTACCAGAGTCGCTATCAAAAAGTCTCGTTTCTTGAACGACTTCTCCTCCCTGTTTCAGAACAGCAATCTGGCGCGCTATTTCATACTCAAGAGCTTTCTCTACAAACTTAAATGAATTTATGTTTTTAAGCTCCGTTCTGATTCCGTACTTCTCTTCTCCTACAGGCCTTACAGATACATTAGCATCGCACCGCAGGCTCCCTTCTTCCATGTTACCGTCACAGATATCAAGGTATCTAAGGATTGTACGAAGGGTTTTTAAGTATGCGGAAGCCTCTGTGGGAGTTCTCAAGTCAGGCTCAGAGACTATCTCCAATAGTGGGACTCCTGCGCGATTAAGATCTATCAAAGACGTACCCGTTCGGCTATCATGAATATTCTTCCCAGCATCTTCCTCCATATGGATCCTCTTTATACCGATAGCCCTAACTGTATCGCCGAATCTAACCTCGACAAAGCCTCTCTCGCATATAGGCTCTTCAAACTGCGAGATCTGATAGCCCTTGGGGAGATCGGGATAAAAATAGTGTTTTCTAGCAAATCTGTTTGATTTCCTAATCTCGCAATTCGTGGCAAGACCAAGCATAATCGCATATTCGACAACAGTCTTGTTAGTAACCGGCAGAGCGCCCGGCAAACCGAGGGTTATAGGGTCGCAAAGCTCATTAGGGCCTTTGCCGTACTCAGCAGACGATCCAGAAAAGATCTTGGAATTAGTCGTAAGCTGTGCGTGAACCTCTAGGCCTATAACTGCTTCGTATTCCATCTGCTTATCTCTTTAAGTTACCATCTTGGGATGTTTCCCTTTAAGCCCTGCCTCACATTCAAAGGCATATGCTACCTTAAAGACTGTTTCTTCATCAAAGGCGTTGCCCACAATCTGAAGCCCTACAGGAAGGCCTTTTGAATCAAAGTCGCACGGCAAGCTTAAACCTGGGAGTCCGGCAAGGCTTACTGGTATTGTAAATATGTCATTTAGATACATCTTAACAGGATCATCAACCTTATCGCCAAGCTTAAAGGCTGTGGTAGGAGCAACGGGACAGACAATCACATCACACTGATTATCAAATGCCTCTTTAAAGTCGCCGGCTACAAGAGCCCTTACCTTCTGGGCCTTGAGGTAATACGCATCGTAATAGCCGCTAGAAAGCACATAGGTTCCAAGCATTATCCTACGCTTTACCTCTGGACCAAACCCTTCGCTCCGTGTCTTATAATAGAGATCTATAAGGTCGTTAGCGCCTTCAGCCCGCACTCCGTACCTTATACCGTCATACCGGGCTAAATTCGAAGATGCCTCAGCAGGAGCGATAATATAATAAACAGCCAAGGCATATTCTGTATGCGGCAGAGAAATATCAACTATCCTAGCGCCCATCTTCTCAAATAAAGTTAACGCCTTTTTAATGCTATCAGAAACCTCTGCATCGATTCCTCCCACAAAGTATTCTTTTGGAACGCCTATTCTTATCCCTGATATGTCGCCGGTAAGGCTTGCTGAATATTTGGGGACCTCCATCTCAACGGAAGTGGAATCATTTCTGTCAAAGCCGGATATGACCTCCATAACCTCAGCCGCATCCTTTACAGTGCCTGCAAATGTCCCTACCTGATCAAGAGAAGAGGCAAACGCCACTATCCCATATCTGCTCACGCGGCCATAGGTCGGTTTTATTCCAACTACACCGCAAAAGGATGCGGGTTGGCGTATAGATCCTCCAGTATCAGAGCCTAAAGCAGCTGGAGCCAGCCGCGCCGAGACACACACTGCAGAGCCTCCGCTGGAGCCGCCGGGAACCCGTTCTGTATCCCATGGGTTTTTTACGGCGCCAAAATAGGAGTTTTCATTGGATGAACCCATTGCAAATTCATCCATATTTGTCTTGCCGATAATAATAGCGCCAGCTTCTTGCAATTTAGTCGTTACGGTAGCGCTATATGGAGGCAAGAAGTTGGATAGGATCCTGCTACATGCTGTTGTAGTGACTCCCTTTGTAAGTATTACGTCTTTAAGGGCTACTGGTATCCCCAAAAGAGGTTTCCGTTTTCTCTGTACCGGATCTTTTAACAAGACATCGGCTTTTTCCGCCTCTTTCATGGCATCATCGCACAGCCTTACAAAGGCATTTAATGATTTAAACCGCTCTATCCGGTCTAAAAAAAGAGCCACAAGCTCCTTTGAGGAAAACTCTCCCTCTAAAAGGCCTCTTCGAAGAGCCTCTATCTCCCAAAATGCAATATCTTCACGCATAAACTTTCCCCCTATCTCTTACAACTGCTGCTTATTACCCCTTAATGATTGGAACCTTAAAAAACTGGCCATTTGTATCAGGAGCATTAGCTAGGACATCTTCTATAGGAAAAGAATCCTCCACCCTATCGCTTCTAAAAAAATTAAAAGAGCCATGCACGTGAGTCATAGGCTCAACTGATGAGACATCCACTGAATCCAATTTCTTTACATGATCTAATATGGATGATAACTCCTCTGAAAATCTCTGGGCTTCTTCCTCAGTAATACCGATTCTTGCTAATTGAGCGATCTTATACACCTCTTCTTTTGAGACCATATCTTCAAACCCCTTTCAAACCAGACCAATTTACAGAAAACAACACTACAATACCCCCTTTGAACCGATTGAATAATATACAATAAACCAAAATAAGCGAACCGAACTACACGGCTATAAAACCATGTTTTACTGCCTTTGGTCCGCTACATAGAGGCGTGTAGACAATTGGTATTAGCATCTGTTTTGTTTTAACCTAGCTAGCAATTGTGCGGCAAAACGGCACTAATACAAACGGCAATATGGACTATCCAAGCCTTACATATCTCCTTTACGGGTTCTCCCACAAGGTAAGAACCCCTTTAGCAGTTATCTCAAATACAGTCACCTACCTAAACTCTATAGCCCCGTCAGAAGAACTTAATGCAATAAAGAGGCAGGTAAGCCTTGTAAGCACCCTTCTAAAGGAATGTGTATCCATTATAGATTGCGTCAAACCACACGGTGCCCGCCTTAGCACTGTGACCGGAGAAAGGCTGTCAAATCTCTACGGCGCTGAGCTATCAGATGGTTCCACCCAAGAGATAGAGCTGCCTCTTTCAGAGGAGGCCGTCTCTTTAGTGTTTTCCCAAATAAGATCGCTGTTGGAGGGAATTGTAGTCAAGGAGAATTCGTCTGTGAAGATTAACTGCGCAAACAACACCAAAGAAATTATATTTTCTTCCCGGCTATCTTCCAACCTAAAAGGGGCGATTGAAGGCTCATCTTGGGAATCCTTTACATACCTATTAAATGAAAGTCTAGGCCAACAAACGCCATTCCCCCCTCTGCTTGACGAAGTTTTGCTAAGCGTTGGTGGCAAGGTTAAGATAACTCTTTCGGAAGGATGGCTAAAGGTAGAAATTTCCTTCGGAAACACTGAAACTAAATTATGATTAGGCAGTAAAATATGGATTCTCCAAATATACTCATCATTGACGACGAATCGGAAGCTGCTTCAAGCCTAGCCAAAGCCCTAAAAACAGAGATTAACCCTCTTCACTGCGACCTTGCAGCTTCAGAACAGAGCGCTCTTTCTATGCTTAATGATAAGCAATACCCTGTTGCAATCTTAGATCTCTGCTTAAATGAACAGATCGGACCTGAAAGCGGGTTTTCCTTACTTGAGTCAATGCTATCTCAGCACCCAGACTTAAGCGTAATTGTTCTTACAGGATATGGAACTGTAGAAAATGGTGTGCGTGCCCTTAAGCTTGGAGCTATAAGCTTTATAGAAAAGCCAGCCAATATCCCCCATCTGGCTATACTTGTTCAAGATGGGATAAGACAGAATTCCCTTAAAAGGAGATTCCGAGAGCTTCAAGAAGCCTCCTCTGACAAGAATACGTCCCTTGGCATTATCGGATCTTCTGCTGAGATAAAGCAGATTCGCGACACAATAAGATTTCTTGCCACCACAAACCAATCTGTGCTTATTACGGGAGAAACGGGCACAGGCAAGGGGCTTTGCGCCCAAGCTATACATAGGATTAGCACAAGGAATAAGGGAAAACTTGTTAGGTATCAACCAAATTTTACCACACCCGACCTTGTTAACAGCGATCTCTTTGGCCACGTCAAAGGAGCTTTTACAGGAGCAGATCAGGAGCGAAAAGGGCTATTGGAAGAAGCGGATGGAGGAACCCTCTTCCTCGATGAGATAGATGAACTCCCTCATGAAACTCAAGTTGCGCTTCTGGGTGTCTTGCAGGACAAAAAATATAGGCCTCTCGGATCAAATGAGGAGAGAGAGGTAGATTTTAGGCTTATCTGCGCCACCAATAGAGAGATAGAACAGTTGCTTAAAGAGGGAAAGCTCCGGAAGGATTTTTATCACAGGATAGCCCACGAGAAAATCCATTTGCCTCCCCTTCGCTTGCGTATTGAAGACATCCCGGAGCTTGCAGATTATTTCCTTACTTCCTTGAGAGAGAGAGAAGAGCTTTCTGTTTTCAGGTTTGAAGCGTCTGCCATCTCGACCCTTAAAGGCTACCATTGGCCTGGCAATATCCGGGAGCTTCAAAGCGTAGTGGAAAGTGCGGCCTATAGGGCCCAATTTAAAAGAAGCTCTTCCATATCGCAGTCTGATATAACTGTAGGCTCCGAAGGTAGTGCCGTTTCTGAAAAGCCTGATGCAACATTTAGGGATTTAGTTGAGCAATACAAGTTAAGCCTTATAAATAATGCCTTAGCCAAACACAACAATAACCAAGTGCAGGCAGCAAAGTCACTCGGCCTAGATCGGACAACCTTGCGCCGGATACTTGCTAGAAATAAAGATAAATAAAGCTCCGGTTTTCTCTGGAAACCAACCCCTTGTATCTCCCGAGAAACTTTCTGGGTATCCTATATTATCCCTATAGCTGGTATTATCGGCACATGGGCAAAAAGGGGAAGGCTTGGTCACTCTTATTCAAAGGAAAGATTGAAGATTTTGACCCTCTACAGGCGCTCAACTACTGGAAAGACAAGACAACTGAGGAAAAGTTTAAGGAGACAAGATCGCTTATCGACCAAGCTTTAAAGATGCAAGGAAGGTCATACGAGGATGTATCAAGATTACTTAGATCTACTGCGGTGCTTAAACGACAATAAGGAGATATCTAGTCATCGGCGGCTATGCGGTTATAAATTACACAGAGCCACGATATACTAAGGATCTCGATATCTGGATTGAGGCCTCACCTGCTAACGCAAAGAAAGTACTAAAGGCACTTAACCAGTTTGGAGCTCCTACGGATAATCTAACAGTAGACGAATCGGCCAAGCCAGGATTGATCTTTGTTTTTGGAGTTCCCCCTTTAAGGGTTGACATTATAAATAAAGTTAAAGGAAGCACCTTTAAAACAGCTTGGTCAAAAAAGGTAAAATGCGATCTCGGAGGCACTTACGCATACTTCGTTTCTAAACAAACTTTAGTGAAACTAAAAAAGGCTTTAAACCGCCCCCAAGACTTAGCCGATCTAGAAAAACTCTTATCAAGCTAAACATAGTCTTGTGCAGATTCTGTCCTAATACTCTTTTAGGCAAAGCGTAAGCTCAAAGGAGCCCCGCATCTCGACCTATGGAGCGTAAGTCTCTAGCTTGCAGAGGGGGGTTTCGTGCGGG
>RFKT01000126.1 GCA_003694225.1 Candidatus Dadabacteria bacterium | reverse complement strand
TGAGGTAATGCGCTCCTCAAGCTCTCCCATATCAGTTGCCAAAGTAGGCTGATATCCCACAGCAGAAGGCATCCTTCCCAAAAGGGCGGAAACCTCAGACCCAGCCTGAACGAAACGGAAGATATTATCGATAAAGAGAAGAACATCCCTTCCCTCTTCATCCCTAAAATACTCGGCGGCGGTCAAGGCTGAAAGCCCAACTCTGAAACGCGCACCAGGAGGCTCATTCATCTGGCCATACACTAGGCAAGCCTTCTCCAGCACGCCTGATTCCTTCATCTCATTCCATAGATCATTGCCTTCCCTTGTCCGCTCTCCGACACCGCCAAAGACAGAGTATCCGCCGTGCGCCTTGGCGATATTGTTGATAAGCTCCATTATAATAACTGTCTTTCCAACCCCTGCTCCCCCGAAAAGGCCTATCTTTCCCCCCTTAACATAAGGCGCTAATAGATCAATAACTTTTATACCCGTCTCTAGCATCTCCTTAGATGTAGACTGTTCCTCAAAACTTGGGGTTTCTCTGTGAATAGACCACCGAGTTTCTGTTTCAATAGGCCCACACTCATCTACAGGTCTTCCAATTACATCCATAATCCTACCTAAGGTCTTTGGGCCGACAGGTATTGAGATAGGCGCACCTGTATCAACTACCTCCTGTCCCCTTACAAGCCCTTCTGTAGAATCCATGGCAATACACTTTACTCTATTGTCTCCCAAGTGCTGGGCAACCTCTAAGGTAAGATTGTTCTCATTATCATCTATAGCTGGATTAGTTGTTAAAAGCGCATCATAAATCCTTGGCAGGCCGCTTTCTTTTGGAAACTCCACATCAACCACAGCGCCCAGTATCTGCACTATCTTGCCCTTTCTCCCCATTCTCTGCTCGTTTTCACTCATTTCTCTTAACTCCCTTTTTTATTCAAGCATAAAATTAAAATTCACTGGTTCAAGGCCTCGACACCACCAACGATATCAAGCAGTTCAGATGTAATTCCTCCCTGCCTCAACCTATTGTGAAGGAGCTGAAGCTTATCTATCAACTCACCTGCATTCTTAGTCGCCGAATCCATAGCCGTCATCCTGCTTCCGTGCTCACTTGCTTTAGACTCCAAAAACGCCTGATGGATATTCACCCTCATCAACCTCGGTATTATCCCGTCAAATACATCTTTAGGAGAAGGTTCAAAAAGGGTTGCGCCCTGTTGAGCTGAAGGTGTGTCGATCGCCATCTCAAACGGCAAGATCTTTTTTGTTACAACCTGCTGTGATAGCACGCTCTTAAATTTTGTATAAATCAGATATGCCTCATCCACATCTCCTTCAAGATAGCGCCCTTCAAGTATTTGGGAGATCTCCAATAACGGCCATTTATTAGGATCTTCCGGAAGGGCATCATAAGCCGAAACGACATCAATCCCCTTCCTTTTAAAGAACTCCACAGGCTTTTTCCCGACAGCAATTGTTTTAATCACCACCCCTTCTTTTGAGGAATAAAACTCTTCCACAGCCTTATTTATATTGGCGTTAAAAGGCCCGCAAAGACCTCGACTTCCTCCTACAACCAAAAGAGCTACGTTTTTTACTGTTTCCCTTGCTTCCATCAAGGGATGGGAAATTTCATCACCAATTTCGCCTAGCAGAGAAGACATTAAGTCATTTAAAGCATCAACATAGAGACGGGCCCTAACCGCAGCCTCTTGAGCTCGGCTAAGCTTTGCGGCAGAGACAAGCTTCATTGCCCTCGTTATCTGGCGAGTGTTCCTGACTGACTGAAGCCGCCTTTTAATCTCCTTTAATCCTGCCATAATTTGGCTTCCCCTCGTAACTATACTGTTGCAGACTGGCTACTGGTTGCGGTTGAGTTATGGCTCAACTCGCCATCTCCATCACCCAGCCCAGCCAAAAATTCCTCTGTAAAATCCCTGCATATCTTTTCCATCCTCGAAGCTAACTCATCATCCAAAACACCCTTTTTAAGAGAGTCCAGTATTTCGCCGTGGTTTGCTTTGAAGAACGCATGGAGCTTTTGTTCGTACTCCTTAATACTTCCAACTTCCAAAGGATCAAGCGCTCCGCAGTTCCCAGCAAAGATTGATATAACCTGATACTCCACAGGCATTGGGCAGTATTGATCCTGCTTTAGAATCTCCACAAGCCTCTCTCCTCTTGCAAGCTGAGCCTGCGTTGCTGGGTCAAGATCTGACCCGAACTGGGCAAACGCCTGCTTTTCCCTATACTGGGCGAGGTCAAGCCTCAGGGTTCCGGCGACTTTTTTCATCGCCTTAATCTGCGCCGCTCCGCCAACCCTAGACACAGAAAGACCCACATTTACAGCAGGCCTTACTCCTGAGTGAAACAGATCTGCTTCAAGGTAGATCTGGCCGTCAGTAATGGAGATAACATTAGTAGGGATATAAGCCGAGACATCCCCTTCAAGGGTTTCAATAACAGGGAGAGCGGTCAATGATCCCCCGCCTTCTGAATCGTTAAGCTTTGCGGCTCTTTCTAACAGTCTAGAATGAAGATAGAACACATCACCCGGATACGCTTCCCTTCCCGGAGGCCTCCTAAGAAGGAGTGAGATAGCTCTATAGGCCGCTGCATGTTTGGAGAGATCATCATAAATAATAAGCGCATGCCTTCCGCTATTCATAAAGTACTCGCCGATTGCGCATCCTGCGTAAGGTGCGAGAAAAGAAAGTGGCGCCGGCTCAGACGCTGTGGCGGCAACAACTATAGTGTGGTCCATAGCACCATGTTCTTTGAGCTTATCTACTACCTGAGCGACAGACGACCTCTTCTGCCCGATCGCCACATATATGCAGATAACATCCTTACCCTTTTGGTTTATAATGGTATCTATTGCAACCGCTGTTTTACCCGTTTTCTTATCACCAATTATAAGCTCCCTCTGCCCCCTTCCTATTGGAATCATGGAGTCAATAGCCTTAAGCCCCGTCTGCAAAGGCTCATGCACAGAACGCCTCTTTACAATACCGGGTGCCTTTATCTCCACCCGGCGCGACTCCGTAACATCCAATTCGCCCAATCCATCTATTGGATTTCCCAATGCATCCACCACCCGGCCTATAAGCTCATCTCCTACAGGGACCTGAGCTATTTTGCCTGTGCGTTTAACGAGATCCCCCTCTTTGATTTTGGTGGTTTCTCCCATTACAACAATGCCAACGTTATCCTCCTCAAGGTTCATAGCAAGGCCGGCTATACCAGACTCAAACTCCACCAGTTCGCCGAATGCAACCTTAGACAAGCCGTGAACATGTGCGATTCCATCACCGACATTAAGGACAAAACCTGTCTCAGCAGATTCCCTCTCAGTTTCAAATTCGCTTATTTTTTCACGAATAATCTTGCTAATTTCACTCGCTTTTATCTTCATCTTTCCTCTCTTTCTATTTGCCTCTAACTAAATTACCATAAACAAAAATCACCCAAGCAATGCGGCTTTTGCCTTCTTCAACTGCCCGCTAATTGAGTAATCCACAATCTTATCTCCTAGCTTAAGTATGGCCCCGCCTATAAGGGACGGATCACGGCTCCACTTAATCGGAGTGTCTCTGCCAAATTCTTTGCTTAGCTCCTCTTCCACCCGACGCTTTTCGGATTCATCAATATCTCCAGCAACCACAATTTCAACGCCGATTAATCCTTTAGCACTATCAAGAGCGGAACAATAAGCAGACGCTATATCACCCAAAATTTCTATTCTTTTATTTTGCAAAAGAAGCAGAAAAAGATTCCTAAGCGCTTTATCTCCCGGCAAGAGGGAATCAGCGAGCGATTTAACAAGAGCCTTTTTATTATCCTCCGGAACAGAAGGGTTTGTGAGAAAAGGTATGAGGGCTGGCGTCTCTTCCAATACCGATCGCAATGCCACAAACGCCTCTCTATACTTCTCTCCTTCAGAAATTCCTACTTCCTCCAAGAATGCCAAAGCATATCTCTTTGCTATTTTTCCTTCTCTCCGAGACATCCTCCCTACTCCCCTAAAGCCTTCCCTACATCATCAAGCAAGCTCTGCCTTAAACCTTGATCAAGCTCCGGAGTTAGACGTGAGCTTATCTTTTGAGTTGCAAGCTCCACTACTAAATCCACCATCTCACGTCGAAGAGAAGCCTCTGAAGCTCTCCTTTCAATTTCAGCAAGCTCCCTCGCTCTTTCTTTTATCTGAGTGGCTTTTAGCCTTGCCTCGTCAACGATATTTAACGCCTCGCTCCTTCCTTCGTTTTCTATCCTCTCCCGCAGGGCGACAATAGCGTCATCCAGCTTTTGGAACTTTCTCTGAGTCATTAAGAGCTTTTGGACAGCAGCGGTCTTCTTTTCTGCGGCCTCTTCGATAAAATTCCGCATTCCCTCTCTTCTCTCGGCCAGTTTTTTGGCCAGAGGTTTTCTGAGCACCATATAAAGGATAAAGATATATAGAGAGAAGTTAATTACGGGGAAAATCAGCGTGTCTATTGAAGGCGCATGGTGAGCCTCCCCGCCGGAGCCGAGCGCTGCAGACGGCAACCATAAGAAAAGCATGGATAAAAAGGAAATAACGTATAACCGCCGGCCCTCTCCTCTCACCGAACCCCTCCCAATAAGATCTTATCTGCAAGCTCCTCAGAGAGGACCTCTGCTTCTTCCTTAACCTTTGCTCTTGCGTTTATCACCTCACGGGCTATCTCATTCCTAGCTGATGTCAAAAACTCATGCGCTTCTTCTTTAGCTTCTTCAATAATCTTGGAGGCTTCAGTTGACGCCACAGCAACCAGTGAGAGCTTTTTCTTTACAGCTTCTTTCCTTGCCTCTGCTATCTTGTGTTCATATTCAGCCTCCATAAGATCCGCCTTCTCATCAGCGGATCTGGCCTCTTCTAAAGCTCCTTCAGTGGCTGCCTCACGTGCCTCAATAAGCCTCATATACGGTTCAAAAAGAACGGCTTCCATTATCAGCCAAAAGACATAAAAGAGACACGCCGCCAATATTATCATGACAGCATCAACAGTGCTGAGATCCAAAAGGGCCAAAATGCTCTCTAGCTTTTCCATTGCGCCAAACTTACCTACAAGGTTATCTGCCGCCAAAGTCGCCACTTTGGCAGATTTGGAGCCTAGGCGTTTACGACAATATAGGTTCCGTGTAATAAAACAGGATTACTGGAGAAAGGTCAAGTAATGAAGCCTTAGCAGTGGTTGCTGGAGAGAAAGTTATCGCTGAGTGGGGCAAAGTCTTTTCCGCAACACTGTTACTCCCCAGAAACCGCTGTATTTACAGGATGTTAGATTGGGCTCGACAGCCTTCCTTCAAGCCTTTATTTATCTAGCCAGGAATCCCTTTATAAAGATCGCTGCCTACCGAATGGCTCCCTCAGCCGTTAATCTTCTGTGTTAGAAATTTCTGCAGGACTTGCCTCATCCTGCTTTGATGAGTAAAGCAGCCCTACTGGACCAACAATGACAACACCGATTAAGGCAGAGGGCTTTACCCCTAAAACCATCAATCCAATTATCATCCCTACAAATGAAGTCACAAAAGATGCCAAAAACCTACTGGGGTCCCTTCCTCCGCTTATTAAATAGATCATGGGAAATGTGAGGAGTAGGGATACTATTGCCGCAAAGACAGAGACCTTTATAATGTCCGGGAATGCGATCGCAGCCAGAGTGAGCAAAACCACCAAGTAAACAGTACTCTTTTTTATCTTCGCAATGAAGCTTATGTGAGGATCCTCCCTTAAAAAAGCATAGTGGGAAGCTATGGCATAAATACTCGTATCAGCTGAGCTCATGATTCCTGCGAAAAACAAAACTATTGCCAGGGGTAAAAGAGAAGGCGAGAGAAAGTGTTTTAACGCCCATATAAAGACTAGCGCTTCATCCAAGTTAGGGGTTTGTTTAGCTGTATAAATCCCGATTAAAAACAAAAAGTAAGCCATCATAAGTATAGGAATTAAAGGAAGAGACATTCCTAGTTTTAAGTCTTTCTCGCTTTTAGCCGCATAGCAAAGCTGATATCTGTCGGAGAATGAAAATATAGAAAATATGCCGTATATAAAAAATCCGGAAACTGTAGCCATATCCACTTTTCCCCGCAAAAGAGAAGATAGATCGGCAAAGGTAGATGTGCTTACAATCTCACCTGTAATTATGCACAACAAAAATAGAATTATTGCGGACTGGATAACATCTGTTATGAGAACGGCGTGATACCCCGCAAGCAGAAGATAGCCAAGCACAACCAAACTTGTAACCATCACCGAAGAATTATATGAGAGCAACCCAAAATCAGAGATAATTTTGCCTCCCCCGATTATCCCTACAACAAGCCAAAGGAAAAGAATAACGCTTGAGACAATGTCAACAACGATCCTTAGCTTCTCCGAGCCAAGCCTGTCTTTTACAAAATGCCCCATGGTATAGAACTTGCCCTCCTTGGAGTTTTTGGCAATTTTTGGCGCTGCCCAGAAGGCAAAGATTAGGTACCCTAAGATCGACCCCAACAATATAGCAAAGACGCCAGCGCCGTATTTATAAGCAAAACCTGTATACGTTATAAAGTAAGCAGCCCCTGCTGAGGTGGCGAATTTGGAAAGAAGTATCTGGAGGGTTTTTCTGTTGCGCCCGGCAATAAGAAAAAGTTCTTCCTCTTTTTTCCTCGAGATATAAATAGAAATGGCAAAGAGAGAGAGGATATAGAAGGCTCTTCTCTTTTGGCTGGCCATCTATATCC
>RFKT01000125.1 GCA_003694225.1 Candidatus Dadabacteria bacterium | reverse complement strand
TGATATTACTGTTTATTAATTTAGGTTCTATGGCTTCCAACCCTTAATATAAGAGCCAAAATATAAGCCATACCCACAATGCCGACACACGAAGATGCCGCCTGCCACAGAGGGGGGGCGTTATAAAGCCTTCCGAGAGTAAGCCCGACAAGTAAGAAGGCTATAGCAAAATCCACAAAGTGTACCTTCCCTTCAGTAAGCGAATTAACATAAAGAAGTGTCAAAGCCGGAAAAACCAATACCATATAGTGGCTCCATGTAGTAGGAGAAAACATGCAACTTAAAACCAAAACTGCCGCACACACGCCAAAGGGCTCCTTATAGACCCTCAGCAGAAAAATTGTCCCCAGCAAAATTAAAGCGATAGAAAGCGCTGATAGATACGGGAGAGATTTGACAAATATCGCGCCCTCTCCAATAGCTGAGAGTACATTGTAAGAAGCCCCTATAAGACTGTTTGCTCCGAAAAAGTTCATTACTGTGCTCTGCGCATAAAACGCGCCTAGAGAAAAGTAGTCCTTAAAAATATCTAAACCGAACACAGAAACCAGAGGGATCCAGAAAAAGAGTCCGCCAAAGCAAAATGCTAACACCCCTCTCCAACCTGCGTACCTTAACGCCACAAAGACAAGCGGCCATGTAAAAAGCTTTAAGGAAGTCGCTACGCCCCATAGAAAAATCCCAGCAAGCCTTAATCTGAAAGATGGAGAATATAGGGATGAAACACCGATGATTATAAGGAGCAACATAAAAGCCTGAGTCTGTCCGTACCGAAGGTGAGAGAGCACACAGTATGTGGTTGAAAAAAGAGCCAAAAGCAAGAATAAATGTCGTATTTTCAAGTAGTTAGCTACAAGCCTGAAAGACAGCAACAACGCCCCCACCAAAGATGCATACTGTAGTATGCTCCACAGCCAAAATGCAGACTTAGGTTTTAGGTAGGTAAAAGGCACAACAAAAAGAGCCAAAGGGGGCGGATTTGTAGCAACCGTTATCTTTGGCTGGTTAATAAAACCGAACTTAGCAAAAGGAAGCTCTATTCCCATTTTATAGGGATTTGTACCCTCTCTTACCAAAGCAGAAGTTAGATAATAGTGGGCAAAATCGTTTCGTTTATACCACTCAGAGACAGGGACATGTATAGATGATGCCCCTACAAAGGCGACAGCTATTCCGATAAAGAGGAGTGTAATTAGAGATTTTCTTTCAACGTTCAAGATTTATTCTGTGATAAGATAGCACTTAATTACACAGGCTTGCTCATCCTTATCCAATAAGGTTTATTAAGCTCTATACCACTTACACTTTCAAGCTCTCCTATAAGCTCCCTCGCCAACCCAACCATATAGATTGACCCAGTTACTATAAGAGGCAAATCGGTTTGTTCGTTGACGGCACAACAAATCCCTTCCTTTACTTCATTGTAAATACTACTACTAATACCTTTCTTTGCAAGATACTCATAAACCCTCTCACTTTGAAGCGCCCGTGAACTATCCGGAGTAACCAAATGCCAAACCTTGCAGATCTCTCCGAGCATATCTACCATACTCGGCCACTCTTTTGACTCAAGCACCCCGAAGCATATAGAGGCTTCACTTATCCCATCCTCTGTAAGAGAATCAATAAGCTTTTTAACCCCATCCGGGTTGTGGGCACAATCAACTATAAGTCTCCTTTTGCCGTTTATAGTTCCCTCCTCATACCTACCCGGCCAAAAGAAATTCTTGAGTCCATTTGCCATAGCAATATTGGAAGCGCCAAGATAATGACCGCAAGCCAAAGCTATAAGCGCATTGGTTCTCTGATAAGACGGAAGTAGAGAGATGTTGATATTACACTCTCCCCTATCGGGAAATGAGATAAGATTTTTTTCCCTATCAAAGCCAAAATCCCTTTCTTTAATCCATATACTACTTACACCCACCCTCTCAGAAATTTCCGTTATAACATCCAACGCCTCACGAGGCAGGTCGCCTACTATTACATGGCTACCCTCCTTGATTATACCTCCCTTTTCTCTAGCTATCTCTGAAAGCCTCTCTCCTAAAATGTGTGTATGATCAGAAGAGACTGATGTAATAACAGCTATATCGGGTTTTGAGATAACATTTGTTCCATCAAGACGCCCTCCAAGCCCCACCTCTACAACCATTCTTTCTATTCCTTCCCTATAGAAAGCAAGAAAACCGATTGATACCAACCCCTCATAATAGGTAAGCCTAGCCCCCACTGCCTCACTGGCAGCTTTTACCTCAGCCCCATATCGGTCTAAAAGACCATCAGATATGGGACACCCATCGATAACTATCCTTTCGTTAAACCGACTAAGGTGAGGGGAAGAGAGAAGACCAACCCTTAGACCATCTGCCCCGAGGATAGATGAAAGCATAACCGCAACAGAGCCTTTCCCATTAGTTCCAGCCACATGAACTGAGTGCACTTTATCTTGCGGATTTCCTAAATAATCAAGCACTTGAGAGATGGCATCTAAATTAAAGTCAGCGCTACCCCTCCATTGCTCAAGAGATCTTATATATTCTAAACCTACAGACATGGCCAAGATGAAGGAAAAACTCCCTTACAGTACCACGGTGGTACACCATTTAAAGAAAACACCGCCCAACAAAATCACCAGAAGATTCACTTAAGTTAACCAGCTATCCTTACAGCCACAATCACCCAGACAGGCAAGGCTCTAGAATCAGCTCCCCGAGAGTTCGCAGATTGTACCACGGTGGTACGCCCACTACACATTTACAAGGCGCCTGAAGATGATCTGAAGGTCGTCATCGGAGTAAAAATCAACCGTTATACGACCTCTTTCAGAACCCTTGGCAGGCCTTGACATCCGCACCTTCATACCAAGAGATCTCTGCATTTCGTCTACAAGTCTTCTATCTTCAGGGCTGAGATTGCTTTTCTCGACCTTTTCCGTTCTCTTTTTGGTGATATCCTTCTTTAACTCAGCTCTTGTTATTGAGTCGATATCTTTTAGGTAGCTTGCCCTAATCTCCGGATCATCGATCTTTGCAAGGAGAAGAACCTTTGATTCCGAGGCACCCTCCCTGAGGGCATTTAAAAGGTCGTCAGGGAGATCCAAGATCTCTAGACTTCTCTGAACCATTGCCTTTGATATCCCTAGCCTCTCGGCTATTTGGCGAATGCTTAGGTTATAGCTTTCTCTAAGTGCTCCTATCGCGTGTGCCCGCTCTAAGGGGGTCAGATCATCTCTCTGGAGGTTTTCTACAAGCTGGACAGCTAAGGTTCTCTCCTCCGAGCTATCCGGATCTGTATCTACGATGGCGGGTATGGTAGAAAGTCCTGCTTTAATTGCGGCCCTAAGCCTTCTCTCCCCAGAGATCAACTTATATCTACCCGATTTATAAGGAGTTACTAAAATTGGAGACAAGACCCCATACATCTTTATTGATGCGGCCAGCTCATCGAGTTTTTCTTCATCAAAATTTACCCGCGGCTGGTTTGAATCTCTATCTATTAGGTTTATCCTCAGTTCACGATAAGGGCTTCCGCTCCTTTCACGCTCAGCTAATGCGGGTCCTGAAAGCAGTGGGTTATTCGCCAACACAAGCTTTTTTCTTGCCATGAAGTATCTCCTGTCCAAAAGCCATATAATCCTCTGCTCCAGTTGACTTAGGGGCATATTCAAAGATCGTTTCCCCCGTAGCTGGAGCCTCTGCTAGTGATACATTTGTCCTAATTACTGTATCAAATACCAAATCACCAAAGTAGCCCTTAATTGTATCATAAACTGCCCTTGCAAGCCGCTTTCTTCCATCGTGAAGGCAAACAAGAACTCCGCCGACTGTAAGGGCAGGGTTATACACACTTCGCACCTGCTCTATCGTATCAAGTAGTTGCCTCACCCCGTGAAGGGCAAGATATTCACTCTGCACGGGAACAATGACACTTTCAACAGCGGCAAGCGCATTTAGAGAGAGAAGCCCCAAAGCTGGCGGGCAGTCAACTATTACCGTATCATAGTTATCTTCAACCTCTTTTATGGCGTTTCTCAGTAAAAGCTCCCTGCCGATAACACCGCCAAGCTCCAAATCAGCTCCGCTAAGAAAAAGGCTGGAAGGGGCTACATCAATATTCTCTGAACGCTTAATGATAATCTCTTTCATTTTCTTCTGGCCTTTTAACACATCGTAAATGGTGTGTTCCGGCACCTGAGAAGCATCAATAACCTCTTCGACATCTTCCCTCCTAGGTGCCCCAAGACCGAGATGAGTAGTCAGATTGCTCTGCGGATCCATATCCACCAAAAGCACTCTTCTGCCTGATAAGGCAAGGGCAGCTCCAAGGTTTACAGCGGTAGTCGTTTTCCCAACTCCGCCTTTTTGATTAATAATTCCAATTAAATGCGCCACTGAAGCCTCCTTTTACTTTGCTGCAAAATCAAAAGATGGTGTCGTGAATTGAGTTAAGCAAAAATTAATACAAAACGGGAGAAAAATACAGAAAAAATGGAAAAAACTTTGCGGACTCGTGTTAATGTATCAGCAATAAAATATCAAACGCTGTTTTATTTTATCGTGCTGTAGAATAAGAGATATCGTGAACGGAGATAAGGAAAGTATAGTGTGTTGGGATCAAAT
>RFKT01000124.1 GCA_003694225.1 Candidatus Dadabacteria bacterium | reverse complement strand
CTTATCCACCTGAATCTCAGGCATTTTAGCGTCACTGATAAACTGTATAACTATATTTGCATTCTGCTCAGAATAGGGAGCTAGCGTTTCCGCTACTAATTCATTTAGATCTTCCGGTTCAAAGTGGCTTCTCGGCATCCTAGCAAAATGAGAAAACTCTTCTGATAGCCTCTTTATAGAATCAACATTTTCTAATATCGCTTGCAGACTCTCAGCCACATTGGGATCTAACGGAGAGCCAATGATCTTTTGAAGCCTTTGAGCAGAAAGCTTTATGGGAGTTAAAGGATTTTTGATTTCATGGGCTATCCTCCGTGCAACCTCTCTCCACGCCGCCATCTGATGCGCTTTTGAAAGCTCCGTCACATCATCAAATATAAGCACAGTCCCAACTGGCTTTCCCTCCCTATCAGTAATTCTTCCAGCAGAACAAGCTATCTGCAGCTTTCTTCCTCTAGAGATAACCACTATCTCCCCACTTGCTTTATCAGGGCTATGAGAAGAAAGCCGGGACATAATAGGTTCAATCTGACACAGATATTCTGGCGCAAAAACCTCTCCTATATCCTTTCCGGCCAGGCCCTCCAAGTCTCCTATCTCAAAAAACTCAGCACTCGCCTCATTTGCCAACGTAATCCTATTGTTCATATCAACCGCAATTACACCGAGTGATATATTTGCTAAAAGAGTCTCCAAATAAACCCTCCTCTGCTCTGAGATCGCTCTGGATCTCTTCAGATCACCTGTCATTTTGTTGAAAGATCTGATTAAAGATGCAATCTCATCCCTCCCTACAGGCTTGATATATACATCATAATTCCCCTGAGAAACTTCCCTAGTACCTTCCGCAAGCCTTTGAAGGGGTATCGCCACCTGCTTGGCAATAAAAAATCCAACCCAAATCGCCGAAAAAAGAAGCAAGGCTGTTATCATAGCAAGAGTAAGCATATAGCTTGACTTCAAGGGCTGCTTGTAAAATGTAAGTTTCTTATACTCATCATATGTTGAAATTATCTCTCCCAACCCCGCAGAAAGCTCTGGAGGAACCCTGTAAGAAGCAGCAAGGACATGCCTTCCCTTTCTTATATTTAGCGGACTATAAACCCTTATAAACTGGCGTGGCCCTTTCTCTTCAAAAAAAACGGAAACCTTCCCTTTAAGAGCATTCTCCAGAGCATCCTTCCGAAGTTCCGGTTCAGCAAATTCTTCTATTCCAGAAACAACGCTGGCAGCCCCTAAATAAATATTCCCCTTTTTATCGATAATCTTTAAACTGAAAAGACCGTTTTCTTCCCTCTTCTTCTCAAGGCGTTTCTGTGCTGATTTTCCAACATACCTCCATGAACTACTCTCAATCTCCTTCCTTATACGCTCAACGGAATTCCTAATTGTCTCTTCCAACACATTATAGTGGCTTCTTGCAACCTCAACAGCACCTTCTACCACTCCTTCCACTTGCCGGCTAAACCATCCCTCCATAACACTCGAAAGAATTCCGCTTGCCATCAAAAAAGTAATAATAGTAGGAATCATAATAAGGCCAACAAACGCCGCCACCAGCCTTGTGCGCAAACGGGAGCCAAAAACCTTTCTTTTCCTATCAAAAACCAGCTTTGCAACATTCCTCCCGATCATTATTAGAAGCAAGCCGGTTATGACTATCGATGTGTTAACCAAAATAAAAAAGAAAAGATTACCTCCAGAGATTAGAGACTCTGTGGGAGGTAACTCTAAATAAACCATAAAAATTAGAAACAAAGAGAGGAGAGAAACCCCAAAGAACAGCTTGTATTCCTTTGCCCTCTTAATTAAGAGAAAAATTTCCTTCCTAGATAGTCTCACTGCGCACACTACGGATGAAAATCAATCCAACCGGTATCGTAATAGCTATTATCAATTAGACCAAAAGTAAGAACAAACGGTAGAATATTCGAGAAGAAATGCCGCCTCCTCTTTTTGCAGCGTGATATAAGCCTGACTTGCAGATATCTCCTTTGATCTCTTTTTAAGCGCTCCCCGCCGTCCAAACTCTTCAGATCCAACAAATTTATGGAAAGTGTACGAGCCACGGCATCTTTTTTAGTGTCATAGGTGGTCGAAACCGGTTCTTCCTTATCATCAAGCCTATCTATCGACACCTTATATTTTTCTGTAACGGGATCAAACTTTAAGTCATGTATTTCAGTTAACTCCTTTCTGCAACTCTTAGTCCATCTTCTTCTCTTGCACACCCTCACCTTAAAGCGAAACTTAAGGGAAATCTCTTTTTTTCTCAGCTCAGCGAGGCATCGCTTTTTGCTTTCAAGAAAATCAACCCTTAGCGACGTTTTCTCTTTATCCACCCACCTCACTGAAAGTGGAGGGGAAAAGAGGAGCAATGAGATAACAATGGCCACAGCAGGCATGATTCCTCCTGCTACCTCAAAGGCAGTGTTGTTTGGGGAGGGGTATACTTGATTCCCAAATGCTTATACGCAGCCTCAGTTGCCTCTCTTCCACGGCGAGTCCTCACTAAAAGGCCTTCCTGTAGCAAAAATGGCTCATATACCTCCTCAATCGTATCCTTTTCCTCCCCTATGCTTGCTGCTATCGCTTCAACCCCGACAGGTCCTCCGTTAAACTTGGTAATAATAGTCTCAAGAATAAGCCGATCCATCCCATCAAGCCCTGCTTCATCTATATCCAGTAACGCAAGCGCCTCTCTAGTAATATGCAAGTTAATCTTTCCATCCCCTTTCTGCTCGGCAAAATCGCGTACTCGCCTTAAAAGCCTATTCGCTATCCTAGGAGTGCCGCGCGATCTTGTAGCAATCTCTAAAGCAGCATCATCCTCTATCACTACCCCCATGATGCCCGCAGACCGAAGTACAATGGCTTCAATCTCCTTTGGAGAATAAAAGTTAAGCCTCATAACCATTCCGAACCGGTCCCGCAAAGGAGAAGTTAAAAGCCCGGTACGAGTCGTAGCGCCTATTAAGGTAAAAGGCCTTATATCTACCTGTATTGTTCGAGCGCCGGGACCGCTCCCTATCATAATATCAATGTGAAAGTCTTCCATCGCAGGATAAAGCACCTCCTCAACAGCACGGGGAAGCCTGTGTATTTCATCTATAAAAAGGATATCCCGGTGATTAAGAGATGTTAAGATAGCCGCCAAATCTCCCGGCTTTTCAATAATAGGACCTGAAGTCGCCTTAAATCCAACCCCAATTTCAGAAGCAATAATGCGAGAAAGCGATGTCTTCCCCAAACCGGGAGGTCCGTGAAACAAAAGATGGTCCAAAGGCTCTCCCCTAGAAGCAGCAGCACGGCAGGCTATTAACAGGTTTTCCTTAACCTTCTCTTGGCCGATATATTCCTGAAACGTATGGGGTCTCAAGCTAGATAATGACCCCCTCCCTTCCAAATCTTCCTCCGTTTCTTCTTTCGCTCTAATCCCAAGCCACTCCTCGCTTTGGCTATCTCCTGAAGGAATAATTCTTTTATTGGGAATATCAGACTGCACTGGCTTAACTCCTGATTTTCACTTCCAAACTAACAGCTCTTAAAATCGCAAATCAAATATGCGTCATTTCACAATATCACACATACTGTAATGCTTCCTGCACAATTTTGCCAGCATCCATTCCGGTTATATCTACATTATTTTTCACCTTTTGCAGCGCCGCTTCCGCAACACTTTGGCTAAAACCAAGGGAGCGCAAGGCTTCCAGCGCATCCCCAAAAGCCCCCTCTGCAGTAACATCAGCGCTTAAACCCGCATATCCCATAGCGTAATCGCTCACCTTTTCCTTTAGCTCCACCACTATCCGCTCAGCTATTTTCCTCCCTATCCCCTTTACAGATCTCAATCGAAGAGTGTCTCCAGAACCGATAATTCTTAAGAGATCTAGCTTATCTATCCTCGAAATAATATCGGATGCGCTCCTCGCCCCAACTCCCTTTACTGTCTTAAGCAAAAGAAAGGTCTGCTTCTCAAGCTTGTCCGCAAAACCAAATAACGTAATGCTATCTTCTCTTACCTCAGTATGTATAACTAAAGTCGCTTCTTCGCCGCATTGAAGCGCAGCAATAGTATTTAAGGAACAAAACACTTCATATCCTACTCCATTAACATCCAAGACAACTCTATTGTTGTCCTTTTCAACTACAATCCCTGTCAAACGGGATATCACTGCCTTATCTCTCCTCCGATAGCTTCAATTCGCAATTTGAGTATACGTCCTGCACGTCATCCAAGTCATCCAAAAGCTCTAAAAGCTTTTCCATATTCCTTGCATCATTGCCGGTAACTTCGACTGTCGTATCAGGAATAAAGCTCACTTCTGCCATGACCTCTCCGCAAACTTCAGATAAAGCTCTCTCTACCTTTCCAAGCACAGAGGGATCCGCAGAAACCTCCCATGTGTCTCCTTCGTCTGAAATATCTTCTGCTCCAGCATCCAATGCAATATCGTAGAGCTTATCTTCCTCTATAAGATCCTTCTTAATGGTAACTATTCCACGCTTCTTAAAGAGATACGCCACCGAATTGGTGGAGGCAAGAGAACCATTACACTTTGTAAATGCATGCCTGATATCAGCAACTGTGCGGTTTTTATTTTCAGTCAGCGCTTTCACCAGCACAGCCACTCCTCCCGGACCATAGCCTTCGTAGGTAACCTCCTCATATTCAACCCCCTCTTGATCCCCTGTGCCTCTTTTAATTGCTTTGTTAATATTGTCTGAAGGCACTCCCATAGATTTTGCTGCTGAGATCGCCGTTTTTAGCCTCGGGTTAGCGTCTACCTGCTCTCCTCCAAGCCTTGCAGCAACCTGAATCTCCCTTAAAAGCTTTGTAAAGAGCTTGCCTTTCTTAGCATCGTTAGCCGCCTTTTTTCTCTTTATCTTAGCCCACTTTGAATGTCCTGCCATTTAGCCCTTCTCCGAGTAATCTTAGGTCTGGGAATACCGCCCCTTCCTTCTATAATAAAATAATCCAATGCTCCATATATTGCAAAGCCTCATGAGCCAATTTTAGCAATAAGAACTATTAGTTATCCACTTTTCAATTGATGCAGCGAAAAAAAAGTAAGCTCTTCCCTTCAGCTTGGATAGTAATGTATGTGCCGCCACCTGACAATAGTCAGCCTGGAGCAGATTGACAAATGCCGTAGATTTATTTCCTCCCTACACCTTCTTTTCTCTCAATTGCTGAGGCGTTATAGTTAGTAGAAACTTCTAGAAATTGGTTTAATGAATGAAAGCTAGGGCTCAAAAAATCTCAAGATACCGAATTTTCTTTTACCTCTTGGCTTTGCTGATTGTAACTTCTGCTATTCTTTTGGCTTACATAGACAACAAGGTAGCAAAAAGGCTTAACGGAACTGATGAGATTCATCTTCAAGGCATTCTTAGCGATTCACTAAAGCTTACTTCCAACACTCAGATAACACAGACAGTTTTGAAAGACGAACTACGTAGAAGAAACTACAATCGAGTCTCAGGCAAAGTTGAAAAACCTGGTCAGTACACTGTAGGAGATGGATATATAGAGTTTATTACCAAGTCATGGCGTGATGCCTTCAACATCAAAAGGCATTCTCAGCACATTATTTACGATTACAGAAAAAAGCGGATTTATAACCTTTCAGATCCCGAAACAAATGTAGCTTTTCTAGAGCCAGAGGTTGTAGCCTCCTTAGATGAATCATCAACTGAAGCAAGAAGATTTACCCCTTTAGATTCTATTCCAAAATACCTAAAGGATGCTGTTGTTGCGATTGAAGATAGGCGTTTTTTTTCGCACTTTGGTTTGGATGCACTCAGCTTACTTCGAGCCATCTGGGTTAATATCCGAGCTGGAAAGGTGGTGCAAGGAGGGAGCACCATAACACAACAGCTCGCAAAGAACATCTTCTTTTCTCCCAAAAGAACCTTTTCTCGAAAGATATTAGAGGCCTTAGCGGCGCTAAGCCTTGAATTTAGAAGCAGCAAAGAGAAGATCCTCGAGATGTATCTTAACGAAGTATATCTGGGCCAATCGGGAGCAAAGGAGATACACGGTGTAGGGGAGGCTGCAAAGGAATTTTTTGGCCGAAATGTCTCTGAGATAACCCTTGGAGAAGCCGCTCTTTTAGCCGGCTTGATCAAAGCCCCTTCTTATTTTTCCCCTAGAAAACATCCAAACCGAGCAAGGAAAAGAAGAGACTTGGTTTTAAGGGTTATGAGACAACAGGGATACATTAATGACTATGAATTAATGAGAGCTTTGGCAGAAGGAATAAAAGTAAACCCCATCTCCCCTCAGACGAACAAGGCTCCTTATTTTGTGGCGGCGCTCAAACAGGAAATTAAGAAGAATCTTAGGGTTGACGCTTTAATTTCAGCGGGAGCAGCTATTTACACGGGCATACTGCTTCCATATCAGATCTGCGCCCAAAAGGCTGTAAAAACTTCTCTTAGTGCTCTAAAGAAACATCCTAGAAGAATTAACAGGGAAAAAGAACTTCAAGCTGCTTTAGTCTCAATAGAGAGCGGAACAGGAAAAATTCGCGCATATGTAGGCGGCAGGGATTACCTTAAAAACCAATACGACCACGCTTTTCAAGCCAAACGCCAGATAGGATCAGCCGTTAAGCCTTTTATATATCTCACAGCTATAGACTGGCGGCTTAATGACTATAAAGTAGCAACGCCTATAAGCATACTTCCGGACAAACCGATCACTATAACCCTCGCAGGGCACAAAGTTTGGAAACCCCAAAACTACGCCCGAAAGTTTTATGGAGATGTAACCCTACGGTACGCATTTGAAAACTCGCTAAATGTTCCTGCAGTATATGTGGCTCAAAGAGTCGGCATTAAAGCGATTGTAAATACTCTTAGAAAATTTCGCGTATCCCGCTATATTCCTCCTGTGCCTGCCATTGCACTGGGCGCTATCGACACTTCCGTTCTTGAACTTACGGCATCTTATGGGGCCTTTGCAAATGGTGGCAGTTATGTACCTCCAAGGTTTTATATATCAGTAGCAGATGGAAAGGATATTATATTAAAGAACCCGTTTTATTCGGTAGAGATTTCAAATGAAGAGCCGGTATATGTGATGACCGATCTTATGAGAGGTGTTGTTGAAAGAGGGACAGGCAAGGTTATAAGGAGACTTGGATACAAAGGGCCTGCGGCAGGCAAAACCGGCACATCGGATAAGGCAAGAGACGCATGGTTCGTTGGGTTTACTCCTTCGCTTGTGACTGGGGTATGGGTAGGCTACGATGATAATTCCCCAACTGGGCTTACAGGCGGATCAGCTGCAGCGCCAATATGGGCGAGGTATATGAAATGCATTGAACCTTATGTGGAAAAGGAAGATTTTATTCCTCCACAAGGAGTGGTGTTCTTAGACATAGACTATGAGACAGGGGCAATTGCGGCTCCCGACTGCCCAAGCAAGGTTGTAGCAAAGGAGGTTTTTGTTAAGGGAACAGAACCGGATCTTATCTGTAGAAGAGGCGGAAATAGGGAACGATCGGCGACACAATACAAAGCTCGCGATCCATTTAAGGCAAAAAAGAAGAGAAAGAGAGGGCTTTGGGACGTACTTTTTGGAAGGAAAAACCAACCCCGGTAAGTCACTCGTATTGTCCACTCAGAACGCAACTCCGTTTTGTGCCGACACTCCTCGCTGTATTCATCTGCATAATGGTACGGGGTTACTTTTTTTCCCACTTTTTTTCCTTCTACAAATGGAAGGAATAGTTCAGTCAAAACGGTACAGGGTAACTTTCTCTTGCAAATACAGGGGGTTGCCTCTTCCTTCAAAAAAGGTGCGGGGCTACTCTACTTCGGAGAGATCTGCTTGTCCCATCTATACTCCCATCATCTATACTCCCATAATATGAATCACAAAGGCAGTTCGTGCAGGCAAGATGCCTGCGCTCCATATTCCAAAAGGTGCGGGGCTACTTCGGTTAGGTAAAGAACGTAACTCCGTATTTGCACCGCTTTGGTGCCAGGCTCCTTAAAGACATTGAGTCTAAAAGAGTTAATGCCAAACCTAAGAATACCGCCACCTTATTGCCAAAACCGACACCATGGTATTGTTAGTATATACAGATCTATCTACATAACTGTTTTTATAGCCTTTTATCACTGTTTGTTGCCCTTTGGCGGAAAGTCAGGAGAAGGTGCGGGGCTAGTTCCCAGAAGGTACGGGGTTACTTTTCCTTCAGAAAAGGTGCGGGGCTACTCTACTTCGGGGAAATCTGCCTATCCCATTCTATACTCCCATAATATGAATCACCAAGGTAGTCCGTGCAGGGAAGATGCCTGCGCTCCATATTCCAAAAGGTGCGGGGCTACTTCCCAGAAGGTACGGGGTTACTTTTGACGAGTAATGGATAGCCCCTTCAAGGATTTGTATGCCCTTGTCAGTCAATGGTCCATATTCGGTCGATTTGTGGCAGGCTCTACTAAAATATCTGTAAAATCAGACAATTAAAGTGCTGCAAGAGATTGCTCTCTTGACAGG
>RFKT01000123.1 GCA_003694225.1 Candidatus Dadabacteria bacterium | reverse complement strand
TTTCTAGCAGACTTTCAATATACTAATTTGAAGCTTAATCCAGCATGATAACACTTTGTAACACAAAAGTTTTTTGCTATAGTCCTCAGAAAGGATAAGAGATGTTATCAGATAGGGATATATTAGAAGCTATAGAAAAGGGTGACCTTGTTATTAAGCCATTCTCTAGGAAACACCTTAAGCCAGCCGGTTTAGAGCTTCACCTCGCCCCTCTTTTATTAAAGCCCAAGAGCGGAAAGACAGTAGATATTAAAAGGGAGATCCTTCCTGACTATGAAGAGATTCAAATAACCGAAACACGTCCCTATACACTTCCTCCTCAAGGATTTGTTCTTGGCGCAACTTATGAACATATAACGATAAATAGGGAGCTTGGGTTTATGGTGGAAGGGCGAAGCACCTTGGGAAGGCTTGGTCTCACGGTCGTAAAAACAGCTATGATTGTCCAACCAGGCCATTCAGATAGGAGAATTACTCTCGAGCTTGCAAACCACGGCCCTAACCCTATCCTTCTCTATCCTAAGATGAAGATAGCAAAGGCGGCAATCTTTAGATTAACTTCTCCAGCAACCAGCCTATACGATGAGGAGGGAAAGTATAAACTCCAAAAGGGAGTGGGAGCACCGATTTTTTCCAATGAATTTATGGATGATGAACTTTCCTAGAAAGTTTGCTTCAATCTAAGATCTCATCAATATAGAAATTTAGCATTTTGACCCTAAAATTAGCTTAAGATCTTTCATTTTGATACTATTTAGAGGTGTAAAAGAAGGTGGATTAGGTAATACCAAATCAATGTCATTAGTCTCAGAAACAGCTCCAAAGGGAGGATTTCCCCTATTTCAGGTTCCGCAATTAGGATGCGCTGAAATATTATCTAAAATTCGTAAAACTCATCAGATCGAATTTTTGCGTGATAATATCCCAGATTTCCACAGATTAAACAGACGACAAAGGTCAGCTTATCTGGCTAATTTTCACTTGGTTCAAATCTTAGTTGATTTCTTGGATTCTGACTCCCACCGTTTAGAGCACGCCTATGATAGAACCCTTATACTAAGGGATAGGCTACAGGAATTGTTTAAGGCTTTTAGTTACCAGCAAATTCGCAATGATGATTGTAAGGTGTTAATTTTAAAGGCAGTAAATAGATTGCCTCCTAAGCTTGCTTCATCTTTTCTCCGCCATGCAGCCATAAAGCTCCATAAAAGTGGAGCAAAAAAAAGTACCATGTCAGATTTAATTGATATGTATGAATCTTTGGAAAGCGCTTACAGGAAAAACCCTAATGCCGTAGATGCTCTTTGCCGGCAGATGTCCCGCCTAAACCGGCTCTACGATAGCTATGACAAGAGTTCGACGCAAAATCAACCTTACGGATATTGCTGGACAGAAGCCCCCTCAAACACCTACGTGCCCCCTAAAAGGATCTCTAACCTTACGATAGCGTATAATTGTGCGGCCTTTACAGTACTAAAAGGAGAAGAAACATTTTCTAAAGGCAACTCAAAGGAAAGATTTTTCGTTCGCCACAGAGGCGGAAGCATAATTGTACCTTCAGTTGAGGGTAAACTTATAATGATCCGACAGTATAGAGTTGGAGCCGCTAAAGACACTCTCGAATTTCCAGCCGGACTTGTTCACATGGAAGAAGATAGACAATCGTGCGCTTTTAGGGAATTAGCCGAAGAAACAGGTTTTTTGGCGAGAACGCTTCAAGAGGTTGGCAGAGTTTATATAAACCCGGCCATCACAGATCTTACTCTCTCGGTATTTTTTTGCGACTCTTTCGAGCCAGAAAGACAGAGACGGAGGATGGAAGACAGAAATAACTCTACATTAGTGGCATGTTCTCCATCTGAGGTGCGCAAAAAAATCTTGGAAGGAGAAATCAATGATGCTAAAACCATAACTGCCTTTTTCCTCTGCGAAAGCAAGGGGCTATTTATTAATCCAAATGAATAGACAGAGAACAAATGAATAGACAGAGAACAAATGAATAGACAGAGAAATAGACAGGGAAAAAGCCTCTTCGACCCGACAAAGACCCTTAGTGAGCAACCTTGATCCAGATCTCCTTGCCGTTTAGAAAAGAGATAAGCTTTGTCCCCCTATCAACCCCGATAAAAAGTTCAACCTTATCACCATTCTGCTCAGGGTTAATAAGGGTAACGCCTGTGAAATCCTGTGGGGGAAAGTGGGGAAGAGCTATATTTGAATTGCCAAATTGTGCCTTAGGTATTGTAAGCCGATATGCTCTCTGGCCAGTTCTTAACATCGCGTAAGGGGCTCTTTCCGTTAAAGATATCTTAATAACCGGCAGTTTTCCTTCTCCTTCATAAGAAAACGATATATCTCTGACAGAAACCTGAAAGTTTCCTTTAGTTAGATCCTCAACATCAGCTTTGTTCGCTTTGTTCTCTGCCTCAGCCTTTGTTACCTTAATCCTTGCTTTAGTATCCGTTGAAGTTTGAGAAATGTGGGAAGAAGCCTCATACTTTAACCTTTGCTCATGTGAAGCTTTATCTAAAGAGAGTTTCTTTGCCTTTAGGGTCATACTGCCGTTAATACGTTCTACCTCCTTTGGCTTTTCTACAACAACATCTCCTTTGCTAGGGGTAGCCTCTGAATTCTTCTCAGCTCTCTTTGCCACTGAATGGAGCTTTAATTGTCGCACAGTGTCTTGATCTTGCTCGACTTTCTGAGAACCTGTGGTTACGGGCTGAAAAGAATTGTTCTTAGCTAAAGGGATTTTTCTCGTCAAATTCCTTTCTTTTGTCCGTATATCTACTCCTTCCTCCATTTGAGTTTTTTTGCCAGTTGAAGCCAGAGCGCTAGCATCATTAAAAAATATTTCTATGCTCTTTTTAGAATGCAGCACCTTAAAAGTAGGTTTAATAGCTTGTTCCTTTTTGAGATCAAAAACGATTCTAGACATATCCGGATGGACTCCGTACCGAATCTTTTTTATAAATTCATTTTTTACAATAAAGGATTTATTGCGCTTTATGGTTGTTCCCTTAAAATCTATGACAAGCCTTTTAGGAGAATCAATCTCAAAAACCTTTGGGGAAAAGGTGGCCTCACTAGATTGTCTTACAAAGACGGCGTTTCCTTTTATCATTATCTCTATTCCCCCGAACTCCACTTTCTGATTAAGCGATTTATCTTCAGTTGTAGTTTGGGTTGCTCTTTCTGGAGCAGGGGATGCAGCTATATATCCTATGGGGAGAAGAATCTGTGCAATCAAAGGAAAAATCATCAAGAAAATTATGGCTCTTGCCGTTTTCTCAAGAGAAATCTTGATGGAAAGATTCTTTTTATCAAGGTCTCGTCGGTTAGTCATAGAAACGCTTCCACTCTAAGTAGGTTTAATTC
>RFKT01000122.1 GCA_003694225.1 Candidatus Dadabacteria bacterium | reverse complement strand
TTTTAAGGCAGTCTGCTCTGACCAAGGCAATCCTTCAAGTGATATAGTAGAGTTTTCTTTCAAAAAGTCGGTAAAGAACAAAAAAGGAAAAACGCCAAAAGAGAAGAAGCTGCTTTTATACCTTAGTAAGCACGCCCAAAGTACCAGCTAACCTAGATAGGACATTATACTTCGTATGTCATTTGTATTGTAATGCATTAGTTGGCTGTTAGGGGTTTTTTAACTTCCCTTTTCCAATGCCCTGGCACTGTATCTGTAAAAGCGCTCTTTACCTCTCCGGCACTTTGGGCGGCGAGTACAAGCGGGTATTTTAAGCCTAAAAGGCTGTGGCACTCCTTAGATACTTCCTGCCACGGTATATCCTTTAAGCATCTGTTATCCCCATTGCACGGGGGAATATCACTGAAATGGGTGCACGGAGAACAGTATATGGGGCGATATATCGTTATATGGCGGTTGGTTGGAGGACAATAAATCTCAGGAGAGGTTGGCCCCCACAGAGAAACCATAGGAACATCCATTACACTTGCAAGATGCATAGGGCCAGAATCGTTTGTAATAAACAGGCTTATTCGTTCTAAGAGAGCAGCGAAGCCCTGAAACGAGAGCGCTCCTGCGGCAGATACAACCCTTCCAGAGAGGTCGCTGCAGAGGGATAAAAGAGAAAGGGTATAATCCCTTTCTGATGGTGATCCAACCAGTATAAAAGCAGTTTGAGGATGAAGAGCCAAAGAATGTATAACCTGAGAAAAGCTTTCAATCGGCCACTTCCTCTCCCTTCTAAGTTCGCTGGAATTGATGTTGATTCCTATGAGGATATTATTCTCTTGAGAGAAGCCATTCTCTTTTAGGAATGCTTCGACCTCCAATCTCGCATCATTTGGAATGCTTAATTTTGCCGATCTGCAAACTCTCTTAACTCCCAACGCATTGCCAAGCTTTTCATAGGCTTCTTCGACAAACTTTGTTGGATTCCAAAACACAAGGTGGCTATATAGCCCCGTTCTAAATCTGCTCGTAATGCCTCCAAACCCCGCTCTGTTTTTGGCAAGACTTCCCGCTACAACCAGAGAAGAGTATTTGGAGTGCACCTCAAGATCTATAATCAGATCAACCCGCTTTATCCAACACCAGACAATAAGCTTAAGTGTATCGAGAGCCAGTGATAGTAAGCTCGAATCCCTCACCGTTATCACTTTATCTATGTCAGGATACATCTCCACTATTCCTTTGCACTGAGGAAATGTGGCAAAAGATATCTCAGCCTCAGGAAACTTCGCCCTTATGGAAGGGAAAAGGAAAGAGGCGCGGACTATACTGCCAATACCGACAAACTTCAGAAATAAAACCCTTTTGGGGGGGGTGGAAAGGGAGTGGTCTCTCCTAATTATAAAAGAAACAACAATTGCGCAGAAATTTAAGGTCCATGCAAGAGGACCTCCTATCCAGTGGTCTATGGCAAGTTTTCCCTTAAGCCTCATCTTCTTATCCTTAAAAGGAATTTATGGAGATACTGTGCCACAGTACCGGTTCTTAGTCTATCGTGCCCGGTGTCAGCAAGGCTTAACTGGCTGCAATTGCCCGCATGCCCCTGATTATGGTATGAATTGGCGAAAAGTTACGGTAATTATTGGAAATATTTAATGATAGCTGATGCCATAGTCATAGGCTCAGGGCCTACAGGCGTTTCTGCCGCAAAGGCTCTCTTAAGCAAGGGGCATAGTGTGTTGATGCTGGATGTAGGCTACAAACTCGATAACTCCATTGCAAGTCGGGTTCAAGAGATAAGGTCTACACCTGTGAAGCTGTGGGATGAGGATCTGTGGAGCCCCATCTCATCCTCAGTCAAGCTCGATTCTGGAGGCATACCGGAAAAGCTTGTATTTGGCTCTGACTTTCCTTTTCGCGCACCACCTCACCTTAAATGTTCCTATAAGGGTGTTTCTGCTCATATATCCCATGCTTTTGGAGGGTTAAGCAATGCATGGGGGGCAAACATTATGCCTTTAGAAGAGAAAGACTTTGATGGATGGCCATTTGGAGCTAAGGATCTAGCTCCATATTACAAAAGGGTCGTCTCAGATCTCTTTGTATCGGCGAGAAGGGATCTCTTGGATGAGATTTATCCATTTTATGAAGGCAAGGAAACGCACCCTTTAAGGTTAAGCCAGCAAGCAGAGCTTTTGCTAAGGGATATGGAGAAAAGCAAAGACGCCCTCATTCAAAGCGGCATTTTTTTTGGCCAAGCAAGGCTTGCAGTAAAGGCGGGGTTGGGTGAGGGGAAAGGGTGCATCTATTGCGGCAAATGCCTTTATGGGTGTCCATATGGGTATATTTATACCTCTTCTTCTGCAGTGGAGAGTTTAAAGGAAGAGGATAATTTTACCTACGCACCCGGCTATTTCGTTGAAAAAATCGAGGAAAGTGGAGAGGTGTGCCGTATTCACTGTAGACGGCTTCGCTCTGAGTCTAAAGAGGCTTTTTTTGCCAGAAAGGTATTCGTAGGGGCAGGCTCTATAGCAAGCACCCGCATGATTTTAGAGTCAGCTGGTATTTTTAATGAGGCTATAGAGATAAAAGAAAGCCAATACTTTCTTCTTCCTGTGCTAAGGCTTAAGGGGGTGAGGAACGTTTCCAATGAACCGCTCCACACCCTTGCTCAGCTCAGTATAGATATCCTTGACAGCTCAATATCGCCACATCTTATCCATATCCTTGTATATACATATAATGATCTTTATGATAGAGCGCTTCAAAACGCACTTCGTCTCCTGCCAAATATAATATTCAAGCCTCTCTCAGGTATTATACTTTCAAGGCTTATGGCGTTTCAGGGGTATCTACACTCAGATGATTCCCCGTCTTTCTTTGCGGAGTTGTTGCCTCCACAAAATAATACACGAAAACTCCTCTTATACGCTGAAGAGCATAACGGAAGGAATAGGGAGGTTGTAAATAAGGTTTTAAGAAAACTTTTCTCTCACTTTAATGCATTTAAGATGCTACCTATCTTTCCCTCTCTTTATCTTGGTGCTCCGGGAAAGAGCTACCATGCAGGGGGTTCTTTTCCAATGGTGCCTGAAGGAAAAGCTTCCGACATGCCATATTATTCCGATCATCTGGGAAGGCCTTTAGGGTATAAAAATGTGCATCTTGTGGATGCATCCTGCTTTCCTTCTGTATCAGCCACTAATGTAACATTAACAGCGATGGCAAATAGCTATAGAATTGCAGAGATGGCGGAATAGATTAATTGGAGAACTTTATGAGAGTTGCTGTAACCGGAGCGTCTGGATACATAGGAAGAGCTTTGGTGTCGCTTTTTAGGCTAAAGGGGGATGATGTGCTCGCCTTAACCCGGAGAGATGTTTCTTTCGGAGATGGGGTGGAAAGAGGATATTTTGATTTAAGGAAAGAAAGCGATCTATCCTGCCTAAAAGGGGTTCATTCGCTTATTCACTGTGCTTATGACTTTTCGCCCCTTACCCTGAGTGAGTCAATCAAAATAAACTGCGGTGGCACAGAGAGGCTTATGGAAGCAGCTAAAGGATTTGGAGTCGGAAATGTCATCTTTATCTCTTCTATGGCAGCTTTTGAGGGGTGCATATCCGTTTACGGAATGACAAAGCTTAGATGCGAAGAGATAGCCTTAAGCTATGGCGCACTATGCCTCAGGCCGGGCACTGTTTGGGGAGGCGAAAACCAGGGACTGTTCGGTTCAATCTTGAAGTTGATAGATCGCTTCCCGATAGTGCCGATGATAGGCTTCGGAAAGGAGCACCTTTATTTGGTCCATGTAGAAGATCTTTGCGGTGTGATTGGAGAGATCGTAGAGCGGGGAGTCAGGCCGGCCGTAATGTATGCCGCGCATGAGAGGCCTGTGCCGTTTGGGGATATATTAAAAAAAGCGGCGAAAAGAGCAGGAAAAAGGAGAATTTTTGTGCCGGTGCCATCTGGTCTGCTTCTTTTTGCCCTAAGGGCTTTTGAGAGAGCGGGCATTAGGCTTCCCGTCAGAAGCGATTCTTTGGTGAGCTTTTTAAATACAAACCCCTCTCCCGACTTTTCTACTGGAGCTGGCATTGAAAAAGCATTCCGGCCGTTTGAAGGGTGAGATTATAATAAATTTTCGTAAAATGCGTCTTTGGCTGGAAGCTTAGGCTCAAAATATAATATTTCCCAGGGCTTTAGCCGAACCTTAGTCTGAGGATTTTTGGGCAGTTGTTATTTTTTAATCAGGCAGTTTGGCGGGCAGTATACACTTGTTTGGCCTTGCA
>RFKT01000121.1 GCA_003694225.1 Candidatus Dadabacteria bacterium | reverse complement strand
CCCGCTAAAAACCTTTAATTATCCCCTTTCTACCCCTATCGGACGGTTTTTGCAATATTATTACATCTGGAGCCTATAAGCTTTGCCACTAAGAATATTTCTTAGGAAAAAGCCGTAGGTAGCTAATTTACAAGATTATACCTTAAAACCATCTCTTTCCCCCTCCTTATAATCCGAATCTTTGCCTTTCTCTCGCCAGGAAGAAGAGATACAAATCTGGGAAAGAGATAGCCGCTGTTAATAATAAAACCATCAGCAGAAAGTAAGATATCCCTGTTTCTAATCCCTAAAAAATAATAAACGCTTTCTTTCTTAACATCCAAAAGCCTATACCGGGGAGTTGAAAAATCCCTTCCCCCATAAAGCTTTATTACCCTTATGCGATTTATGGCAGGTGAAAGGTCAAGCTTTGCCCGGAGCTCCTTTTTGGAAATTGTATAAGTCTTAACAGGAAGCCCCTCTTCAGGATAGGGATACTTTAAAGACTCAGCTATGTCAGCAGAGTAGCGGGGGCTTTTGGCCCTATGGCTAAACGAAGAACACCCCGATACAGCTAATAACACAAAAATTGATAACAACAATGCCTTAAACATAACTCATCCCCAAATGACACTATGACAAATCACCCAAAAACGCCTTAATGCTCGCTCTTTCAAGCCTCTTAAGCTTCATCCTCTCTGCCTGAAAGATATAAGAGACAAGATCACAGGTCTCCGAAAGTTCCGCATTTACCACAAGATAGTCTATATTTTCCTTCCCTAAATCAAATAAAATCCTATATTCTTCCTCTAAGGTTTTTAACCGCCTCGAAAGCTCCTCATCCGATATGCTTCCCCTATACTTAATCCTAGAGATAAGCTCCTTAAGCGAAGGAGGCACCATAAATACAATTACAGTATTGTCAGGCTTTTTCCGCTTAAAGGTCAACGCTCCCTTAATATCAATATCAAGCAAAAGATCCGTGCCGGCCGTGATGGCACCCTCCACAGAGCTTTTAAGGGTTCCATAGTAATTTCCATGAACCTCTTCATACTCAAAAAAATCACCTTCGCTAATCCTCCGCTCAAACTCTTCCCTTGACATAAAGTGATAGTCCACACCGTCAGACTCGCCCTTCCGGGGGGGTCTGGATGTGGCGGAAACGGAAAACTCAACCTCAGAGTAGTTTTCAACAAGATAACGGGCAACGGTTGATTTACCGACTCCAGCAGGACCACAGATACAAAATAAGATTCCTTCCCTTTTAAGCAAATTTAATCCCTCTCAGCTAATCCATAACCTCACTTAAAGCTTCCCACCCCAGGGCGCAAAGGAAAGCCCCAAAAAATATCTTATTCAATATTTTGAATCTGCTCTCTAATCTTTTCAAGCTCTACTTTGGCATCTATTACTAAGCCCTGTATCTCACCTGACTGAGCCTTAGAAGCTATGGTGTTAAACTCACGGTAAAGCTCCTGCACTATAAAATCGAGCTTCCTTCCCTGGGGAGAACGGGATAAGGTCTCATTAAACTGAGCCAAGTGGCTTTCAAGCCTCTTTAACTCTTCCGTTACATCCACCTTGTCAGCCAAATAGGCGGCCTCCATAGCAAGCCTCTCCCTGTCACTTACAATATCAGGGGATAACTCCTTTAGCCTCTCCTCTAAAAGGCGCATCTTTTGAGCAGAATTGCCTAAAGCCTCTGCCTCTATCTTTTGCTTTAATGAGGAAAGCCCAGAAAGCCTCCTAAGCACCTCTTCGCAGAGAACCTCGCCCTCCCTCCTTCTCATCTCTATTACACGGTTTAGGGCTTCCCTTAGAACCTCCACCACAAGCTCACTCTCACTTTCATCCAGATCCTTAGAGTCATCATACGAAAGGACATCCCTTACATGCAGGATCTCCGAAACTACCTTTGTAAGGGGCACTTTATCCGCCTCTGTAATCTTACAAAGCTCAAGATATATTCCGTAATACTTCTCAAAAAGAGGACGGTTAAACGCCACTTCAACAGCCTTCGCATCCAAAGGTGTCCGAGATATGTACACATCCACCTTGCCCCTGCTCAAAACGGACTTTACAGCATCCTTTAATCTGTGCTCAATGCATAGATAACTTCTAGGCATCTTAAATGATATATCTATAAACCTGTTGTTGACCGTTTTAATCTCAACCTCGATGCGAACCTGCCCGTTTTCCTTTACAGCATGGCCGTATCCGGTCATGCTTAAGGTTACAGGGGATTTTCCCTTTGCCTTTGTCGGGGACATGGACATCTCTCCTAAGACAAAAAATATCGCTACGCCTTTAGCCGCTTCCTTAATTCATCCACATCTACAGGGACGGTGCCAACTTCACTTACAACGATCCCGGCCGCAATATTCGCTAAATTAGCCGCTTCAAAATAATCGGCGCCTGCCGCTAAAGCCGCACTAAAAACAGCGGTAACAGTATCTCCAGCACCGCTTACATCAAAGACCTCCAAAGCCTCCGTGCCGATAAAAGCGTTATTTTCCTTGTCAATATATACTAGTGCGCCTTTCTCTGCCATCGTAATCAAGACACACCCACACTTCCATTTATCCTTTAGAGAAGCAGCCGCACTCAACGCAGATTCATCATCCGTAATAGAGATGCCGGAAGCAGCCTCAGCCTCTTTTCTGTTCGGTTTTACCACTGAAAAGTGAGAATAGAACTGATGGTTTTTAGGGTGCGGATCAAGTATTACCCTCCGTCCCTCATGTGAAAGCCTTCCCTCATTTATGGCGGAAGTCACCTTTCTAAGCAAAGCCTTAGACACAGTGCCTTTTCCATAATCTGAAACTATGACAACGTCCGCCTTTTCAAGATGAACATCAAACACAGCGGCGAGCCCCTCACAAACAGCCTCTCCCGGAGGATCAGAAAGCTCCCTGTCTACCCTTACAACCTGCTGGGCTTGGGCAATTACACGGGTCTTTAGCGTTGTAGGACGCATAGGGTCTATAACAACACCCTCCCTGTTTACCCCCTGCTCCTCAAACATCTTAAGGAGAGTTTTCCCCTCTTCATCATCACCAATATACCCGCAGACTGAAACCTCAGCACCCAATGAGGTGAGGTTTGCAACAACATTCCCCGCCCCTCCCATTCTGTCCTCTATCTTACGCACATTTACAACCGGAACAGGAGCCTCTGGAGAGATCCTCTCAACTCCACCCCAGATATACCTGTCAAGGATAAGATCGCCAACCACCAACACCTTAACTTTGCTGATATCATCTACAATCTTGGATAGTGAATTGCCTGACAATGAGAGATCCTTATTAGCCACTGTCATCCCCTGAAAAGAAAAGGAATCAAAACTATATCAACATGAATAATCAACTTCAAGGGCACCCCCCTTACTCTCAAGCACCGTTTTTGCCTTCTCCCACACCATATCGCCGGAAACCTTGCGCATGCACTCACCTGTTCCCAAAGGACACACCTTTTTCCCACACGGCATACACTCAAGCTCAGCTCTTACCACCAGCTCCTCCATCCCCCACGGGGCAACACGGGCCGGGTTTGTAGGCCCAAACACAGAGATATAAGGAACACCCAAAGCGGCTGATATATGGCCGAGCCCAGTATCAGGTCCAATACAAAAAATAGCGTTCTGGATAATATAGGACGCCTCTGAAAGCGAAGTTTTCCCCACAAGATCTAGCAATTTGCCGTCTTGTGGAAATCTAGACCGGAGATAACCGGAAAGATCCTCTCCAGCTCGGCCTCCCACAAGAACAACCTTAAGATCCGCCTCGAAAATAAGCCGACACAAAAGCTCCTCATACCCCCTTTGAATCCACCTCTTACTCTTCCATGCGGCATCTGCAACCAATACAACATATCTTCCCGATACGCTTTTTACAAAATCGGAAAATGCATCTTTTAGATCAGACGGACGAAATAGGCTCCACCGGGGAAGCCCCGGCGTTATGCCGACCGAAGAGAGAAATTTCTGATAGTGAAGCACCTTAGGATATGAGCTCTCACACGGCTCAATATATTCATTGTTAAAGATCCAGTTAAACTCCTTTGCATTCTTGCGGTGAAAGCCCACTCTCCTTTTAGCGCCACTTAAAAAAGATACTAGGCCGCTCTTAAAGTGCCTCTGCATATCAAACACAATGTCATACCTCTCCCTGCGCAGTTCTGAGATAAATCTGGGAAACTCCTTAAGCCCTCCGTTCCTATTAAACAGTATTATCTTATCAACCGCCCCCTTTGAACATTCAAGCACAGGGAGGCTTTTTGGCTCTATAGCCCAATAGATCTTGGATCCCTTAATGCTCTCTTTAACGCTCTCAGCGACAGAAAGCCCCCTTACAACGTCGCCTATCGATCCCATAAGAATAATAAGAATCTTCAATGCAGCCCCGCTCCAAAAATAAAAACTCCCAAAGCGTTATTCAGCTAAAGAAGCCTCAAAAAAATCACGCCTTAAATTCAAACTCATAATCTCTGAGAGATATTCAGGCAAGCCGTGCTTTATAACGGCACGCCGCCACCTGCAGATATAAGAATCTCGCAGTTGGTTAATATTTCCGCGAAATTTTCGGGTTTTATCGAAATCCATCAGATATACCCTTCCAGCGGAGTCTACAATGACATTTCCAGGGTGCAGATCAATATGATAAATGCTGTGAGTGATAAGCTTGGCTATCTCTGTAGCTGCATCTGCAGTGGCTGTCCTTGCAAGATCTTCATCCTTTGTGGAAAGATCCGCTAAGGTTATGGCAGAAGAGACCTCTTTAGTCGCAATCCAGCACCTGTAAACCATCCCTCCCTTTACAGCATAAAGAATCGGCTTAGGAACCCTTATCCCCAAAGAGACAGCCTGAGCCAGCCTTCTGAACTCATCTTCCGCACGAGGCCTTCCCCTCCTCATATACGAATGAGAGACAAACCTTCCAAGCACCCCCCCTCTTGTAAGGTGCTTAAT
>RFKT01000120.1 GCA_003694225.1 Candidatus Dadabacteria bacterium | reverse complement strand
TAAGGATAAGGATAGAGGATCTTCCATCCGCAAGGCTTGGTATCTTTGAGCACTCTTTGATTGGAAGCTCTTCATCAAAGAAAAATGAGTTTTCATAAACCCATGGGGAATTGAAATAAGCCCTAAGGGAGACTACGAGTAAAACCAGCCAGAGGAAGAAACTGCGCTCAAAAAATCTCACAGGAAGGGGAATAGTTTTTTTTGCAGTCCTTCTAAGCATTAACAGTGCCTTGGTTAACGGATAGATTGAAAAGAGAGAGAGAAGAGAGGCGAACTTAAGGCTTCCAAGTGTGAGGAAGAGAAGGATTAAAGCCGGGAAAATAATCTTATATTGGGCGCAGGCCCTTTTTATGGAATATTTAGACGCAATTGCCAATGCGCAGAAGAATATCACAGAGGGCATAGATCCCCCCGCTGCAAACAGAGGCTTAAGCTCCAAGATGCGCTTCTTTAGCTCTGAAGACATAGTGAAGTATTCATAGAGAGGGTAGTAGTTGGAAAAGATCCCTTCTTTGCCAAAGAAACCATAGGGAGAGAGTGTACCTGAGAGCGCAAGGAGAAAAAATCCTCCCCATACATAGAGAGGAGCTAGCTCTTCTCTATCCAGGCATCTTGGAAAGATCCTATAAGAGACCCAGATAAAAGGTATAAAGATCCAATATACATGGATATTAGCTGTAAGCGCAGTGAGAAAGAAAAGCGCTAATAGCTGTTTTGTGCGTGATGTCTTTGAAAGAACGACAATCTGGGATATGGCTATTGTTATAAGAGCAATGACATGGGGGCGTATGGATGTAAGTGCCCCTATGGGATACATAGCCGCAAAGAAAGATATGAGAACGGCCACATTAAGCGCTTCCTTTCCCCTCCACTGCACGGCGACTGTCGCCATAACCAGGGAAGAGAGTATCCCCATCAAGATGCCGAGTAGCACCCTTAACCCGAAAAACCCTCCTATCTTATAGCAGAGATAAAATAAGATCTGGCTTAGCCAGTGGTAATCAATCCACGTCTTGGCAAAGGCATTAATAAAATCGGTTGACGGTACTGAGTTGTTTGCTAGGATCCATTTTCCGGCCAAAAGATGCCAGCTTAAATCGGGATCGTGCATAGGCATGCCCCAGAATCCAAGCCCCCATATAAAGGCTATAAGCATATATGGCAAAAGAGGCTTTTTCATTCAAGGCCTTCCAGGCTCTAGCGGCTAACACACAATCGGCAATACCATATCCCAGAAATTGTCCCCCTCGGAGTCTCTCCCTGTCAAGTATATATCCCCCTCTTCTAAGGAGTAGATAGACGCTATTGCCGCAAGCCTCTTTGTGCGTTGCTGCCTGTTTAGCTTGTCTGATTTCGTGGCCGATACGATTACTGAGACTCCCCGCTCAAAGCATAGATCCCTTAGGAAAAGCTCCTCTTGTTCAGGGTCTCTTCTTATATCATTTGTCAAGATCAAAAGAGACAACGGTTCACGGTAAGCCAAATATTCCGTTGCCATTTGCCACAGAGAATCTCTAATCTTCTTTGATGCCTTTGCATATCCAAATCCGGGCAGATCCGCCATACATAAGGCGTTTATTCCGTAAAGATTATCCCTTAAGGTTACTTCGAATAGGTTAATGGTTTTAGTGTGGCCGGGGGTTGAACTTGTGCGCGCAAGGTTTTTGCGCCCTGTAACCCTGTTTATAAATGTTGACTTTCCTGAGTTAGATCTCCCTATTACGGCAATCTCGATCTGATTTAAGGCGGGAAGCTTTTTGTATGAGGTTGCACTGGTCAACAATCTTGCGTTTTTAATCATCCTTCAGCCGGTCTATGCCCTTTTGTATCTTGCGCAGCTTAAAGATCAGGACAAAGAGATAACAACAAAATATTACCCATAAAACCGTATATCCAGTAAAGAGAGCAGGGAATGTATTTGGCACTTCTTCCATATCGTCCTCTTAATTAACAAGCTTTTCGGTTTCAAGTTCGTCTAATTGGCTCTCTGCAAGGCCAAGCCTCACCCTTATCCAAAGTAAAATAAGCTGAAAACAGCACATGGCTATAATACCTATTATCATAGCCTTTACAAACAACGGATCGCGCAACCCCCTGTTCTGTACAACCTGCGGATGAAGCTGCGAGGAAGCCGGCAGGAGTTTTACCGAGAATACGACTATAGGGACATTTATTGCGGCGAGTATCCCCATTACAGCCGAGTTTAGCGGTGTCTTTTGTGGATTTCCGAAGCGTCTCAGCACTACAATGGCTACAAGGATTACAAGGAGTATCAAAAAGCTTACAAGCCTTGGCTCCCATCTAAAGGCTGTATTCCACGCCGCTTTGCCCCATATCATCCCCGTGGCCATCACTATAGAGCAGAAGACAAGAGCAATCTCGGTTGCTGATTCTCCCAAGATATCCATCAGGGCAGATCTTGTGGTGAGGTAGCCTAGCGAAGCAAAAAAGAGAAAGGCTACAGCCATGTACGTTGCAACCGCACATCCTACATGAAAATAGAATATGCGTTGCACAGGGCCCATAATGCGCTCATTGGGAACTGCTAAAAAAACCATGTAGTTTGCGTATGCGACCAAAAAAAACACAACAAGTAGAGAGATGTTTTCAAAAGACCTGCTCAAGGCGGTGTTGTTCCAAAATATCTTTTTTAAGTCCATACAACGTCAAATTTCCAAAAAGATCCCATCTTCACTCTTTAACCACTTTTTCAAAAAGGTTTATCCCTGCAGTGAGATAGATTACATCAAAGATGAGCAATATGGAAACCCATACAGATGACCATGAAAATGTGTGATCGATAAATATCTCTATCGTTGTCTCTACAGCAGAAAACAGGATCGGAAACATTAAGGGAAGGGATATTAAGGGAAGCATAGCGCCTCTAAGCCTTGAAGAGAGGGCTACTGGAGTAAGAAGGCAGGAAATTGAGCAGTAGCCTATGGCGCATAGGATAGAAACCGCCAGAAACGGAACGATATAGGGCAATATTCCTATATTTAAAAGGAGCGAGAAAACAATAAGGGCTAAGATATGGCCAAGAATTGTTGTAAAAAGTGTCGCTGTGACCTTAGAAAGGTAGATAAGGGACGGATCAACGCCTGTGAGGATAATCCCTGTTATGGCATCGTTGTCCTTTTCATATTCAAAGCCTTTGGCGACTGCCAGAGCTGAAGAAAAAAGGAAGGTAAACCATATCAGTATGGGGAAAACCGTTAATATCTCGGAGGGCGAAAGCATGGCCGAATGCGCGCCTATAGAGCAGATTACTCCGAGAATGAGTGACATGGTTGCCTGTACAGACAAGGTCTCACGGGTGCGAAGCTCTATAGAGATATCCTTAGAGAAGAGGGTTATAATGGATCTCCAGATCATGTCAATTGCGCATCCAGATACAATGAGACAATATCCTCATCGTCAAAAGTCCCGGAAGAATCCTTTACGATCTCTCCCCGCTTAAGCACGATAATCCTGTTTGCTATGCTACAAAGCCGCCTTACGTCATGGGTAGCAATAATAAAGCCGCACCTGTCTCCGGAGCTGTTCCAGTGGTTGAGATATTCTTTAAGCCGATTTGTTGCATCCTCATCAAAAGAAGCTGTGGGTTCATCGAGGAGGAGTAGCTGCGGATTGTGTAGTATAGCCCTGCACAAGGACACCCTAAATGCTGTGCCTTGAGATAGCTCGCTTATCCTATGGTCTACATATTTGGAGAGATTCAGCCTTTCAAGGAGGCTTTGGATTGATGAATGTGAGTTTGTAAGAGATGCTGTTATAGCCAGATTTTCAGTGACAGAAAGAGGGGAATATAGCATAGGCGAGTGTCCCATATAGCCGATAAGGTTATATGGCGCATGCGCAACTGGATTGCCGTTTAATATAAAATCTCCTTTTTCAGGATGCATTATGCCCGCAAGGATCTTTAGTAGGGTTGACTTTCCGGATCCGTTAGGCCCTATAAGTAGCACCCTTTCACCCTTAGTTATTGTAATAGAAAGTCCGCGAAAGAGAGAGGTTTTCCCGAAACCTTTCCAGATATTCCTGCCTGAAAATGAGGATATCTCATTTACCGCCATTTTACTTCTCCGGTTTCTTCCCTTCTCTGATGGCCTTAGAAAGCTTTGCCTTAAGCTCCATTACAGCCTTTTCATACTGCGGTCTTGTGAGTTTTCCCACCTGATAGTCAAGCTCTAGATCCTTTATCATCTGTATGATGCGGGCTTTGTCCTCTTCATTTGCGGAGGTATCCTTTTGTAAGGCCGGATCGCTTCCTTCCTGAAAGAGTGGATAGAGCACACACCAACAAGCCGCTATAGCCATAGCCAGGGAGATTGCTGTAACAACGCTAACCATTGCTTCTCCTCGGAGTTTTGGCTGGCAGCAGGGCGAGCACAGTCCCTACTACCATAATAAATACCCCTATCCAAAGCCAGATCTGAAGCGGGTTTACAAATACCTTAAGGAAGGCGGTATTAGTTTCACTGTCAAAGCCCGCCAAGGCGATATATAGGTCTTCCAAAAGGGAGGTTCTGAGTGCTACCTCCGTTGTGGATTCTTTGTTGCGGATATAAAACCGCTTTTCCGGATAAAGTGTTCCTAAAAACTTCCCTGAGTGTTTGCTATATATATCCGTTTTTATAGATACGGCTTCGAAGTTACTGTTTGAATAAAAGTTTGCCTTTCCTAATTTAAGGTTAAATCTCCCAATAGAAGCAGAACCTTCTGGCTTAAGAGAAATATCTTTTTCAACCTTATGAGACATTGATGCAGTGATTCCTATGGCAGCTATCGCAACTCCTATATGAACCAAGTACCCCGCATACCTTACTCTGTGGCGTGTAAATAATTTGGCGGATCTTGAGAGTATATTTTTCTCCGGCACGGTCCTTAAGCCTCTTTTCCATTCGACACCAACGGTTGCGGCGACAAACACGCACATGGCGTAAGAGAATAGAGGATAGGGGCTTGTGATGCCAGAGGCGATCAGTGCGGCTGTGACAGCTATGGAAGCAAGCGCAGGAAACAGAAAGCTTTTGTAAAAGCTCGATAAGGTTGCTTTCCGCCAGGCGACCATAGGGCCTGCTCCCATAAGAAATAAGAGGGCTATAAAGAGAGGAGTGTTAACCTTGTTGAAAAACGGGATTCCAACAGTTTGTTTCGCCCCCGTTACAGCCTCTGAGATAATGGGAAACAAGACTCCCCAAAGGGTTGCAAAGCAGATGCTAAGGAGCACAAGGTTGTTTAATAAAAAAGCCGCCTCCCGCGAAAAAAAACTTTTAATCTGCCGCTCTGATTTAAGCTCTTTGCGCCTTATCCAAGTAAGGGCGCATGCCGCAAGGAGAATGAAGGCAAGATACTGGAGGAATACCTCGCCGATGTCAGTCTCTGCAAAGGCGTGAACGCTCTGTACCACTCCGGACCTTGTAAGGAATGTGCCAAAGATGGTCAATGCATAGGTAAGCACGAT
>RFKT01000119.1 GCA_003694225.1 Candidatus Dadabacteria bacterium | reverse complement strand
ATATCAATCATATCCTAAATTCTCCTCTATGAAGTTCTTAACTCTCCTCCAAGTTTTTCAAAAAGTATTGCCAAAACATTTTTTGCTATGTTATCGGCCATTTCGGCAGTTAAGGTGGAGTTATCATCCCTGAGTTCCATCCGAAAGGCTACTGACTTTTTGCCGGCTGGTATATTTTTGCCACGATAGTCTTCTATAAATACAACATTACGTATCTGCGGGCATGCTTTGTATACTATTTTGGAGATCTCTTGCCAAGCAACATTTTCGTCAAAAACAACCGCCAAATCATAGAATATGCCCGGATGTTTCGGTATTGGAGCTATCTTGCGGTTGTCTATAACCATGGCTGTTAGCCTATCTAATCTGAATTCAAATGCCCCTACGAACCGATCTTTTATTCCGAGTGCTCTAAGGATCCTTCCAGATACTAATCCAGCTGTTCCTATCATCTCTTTGCCAGCATAGATTGACACATTTGCACGCCCATGTATCCAAGGAAAGTTCTTTTGCTCCTTTGAAATCTTCGGGTAAATACCGACAGCATTAGCATATGACAAGGAATCCAAGGCTAGTCCGCAGATCTCTCTAAATACCATTGTCTTATCATTTCCTATTATAAGCCCGCCACACTGTTTTATCTGCAAGGGGAGGTCTTCTTCTTCAATAGAATACTTTTCTCCTTGTTTATTTAAGAAAATCCAGCCAACTTCAAATATTCTCACATCTTCCGGCATTATACCTTCTGTCCTGTAATTGCGTTCAGCTATATGCAGTAGATTCGGAATGAGAGATGGCTTTAAAAACCTATTTTCAGGAGAGGGGGGATCAGCCATTTCGAGCAGGGTTTCCTCTGCGTAACCGCATGCCCTTAGCAGTTGCTCACTGCTCCACGGATATGAGTAAACCTCAAACATTCCCCCGCTGAGCGTGAGGAATTCGCCGATTCTATCTTCCATTATAACTTGCGGCTGAATCACTGGCTTTAACAGCTCTATCTTTAGTGGCTTGATTGGAATATTGTCGTAACCGATCATCCTTCCGATCTCTTCAACTATGTCTTCTTGTATTGATATGTCGCCTGTAGATCGCCACGAGGGAGCTATAACTTCGAAGGTATCCCCCTGCTTTTGAACGTCGAACCTCAACTTTTTAAGTGTAGAATCAATGAAATTATCCGATATTTCCATCCCAAGCCTGCTGCAAATAAAGGTTTTGTTTATTTTAATCTTATTTCTTGCAGTGGGCAGGGGATGTTGATCTCCCACAAGCGCTATGCTACCGAGCGGTATATCCCACCGTTCTAATATATCGAGAAACATGCTCTTTGCCAGATCAACCCTATAAGTATCTATACCCTTATCAAATCTAAGCGAGCTTTCAGTTCTTATATTCAATTTCCTGCTAGCTCTGCGTATATAGCTAGGATCCCATACCGCAGATTCAAAGAGGATATTGCGAGTTTCATCCGTTACTCCGCTATCCTCTCCTCCTATAATTCCCGCTAATGATAAGGGTTTTTTTTGGTCTGCTACTACAACGTATTCATCTGAGGTTTCAAATAGTATCTTGCCGCCGTTGAGCAGTAACAGCTCTTCTCCCTTTTTAGCAAAACGTACCCTTAGCTCTTTCCCTTCGACCTTGTCAGCATCAAAAACGTGTGTTGGCTCGCCGACTGCAAACATTATGTAATTTGTAATATCTGCAAAGAGATTGATCGGCCTCTGTCCGATGACCATTAATCTTTTCCTAATGAGATCTGGAGCCTCTCCGTTAGTTACATCTGTTGCGTAAATAGCGCTAAAACGGCGGGGCACATCCCCGGCATTTAATGAGATCCTGCAGTCATTGTTTTCCGGAAGTGCTCTGACAGGATTGATGGGTTTAAAGGGAGCATCGTATATAGCTGACAACTCGAGCGCAATCCCATAATGACCCCACAGATCAGGCCTGTTTGTAAGGGACTTGTTGTCAATATTGAAAATAACATCATTGATGCCTAGAGCCTCTGTTATAGCCATGCCGGCTGGTTTATCCAGATCTCCTAAGTCAATTATCTCATGCTCATCCTGCATAGGATACAGATCCTCAAGCCCTACCTCGTTTGCCGCGCAGATCATGCCAAAACTTGTAACACCTCGAATCTTGGTCTCTTTTAATTCAACCGGCTCCCCTTCACCGTGCCAGCGAACCTTTGCGCCGGGCTTTGCTACCACTACCTTCATACCCTTCCTTAGGTTAGAGCCTCCGCATACGATCTCCTTGGGTTCATCTAAGCCCACAGCTACCGAACAGATCTTTAACTTATCGGCATTGGGATGCGCCTTGATGGCAAGGATCTCTCCCACTACCATATCTGTAAAATTCTCCGCGAGATCTATGACCTCTTCTACCTCCACCGTTTTGCTAGTAAGATCGTTTGCGATCTCTTTGGGAGATAGACTAGACGGAAGTTCAACAAAGTCTTTAAGCCAATTTAATGATACTCGCATCTGCTTCCTCCACCTTAAACAAACTGCTTCAAGAATCTAAGATCACCACTCCTGAAGAGGCGTATGTCTGTTATTCCGAACTTCATCATAACCAACCGGTCTAAGCCGATATTGATGTAAAAACCGCTCCATCTCTCGGGATCTATGCCGCCAGCCCGCATCACTGCAGGGTGCGGCGGTCCGCCGGGCATCATCTCAACCCAGCCAGTTCGTTTGCAGATACTACAACCCTTTCCCTTGCAAACTAGGCATTGCATATCTATTTCAAATCCCGGCTCAACGAATGGAAAAAATCCAGCACGCATGCGCGTGGGAACAGGTTTTCCGAAAACACACTCCAGTATAGTATTAACCAAGATTCGCCCGGAACTAAAAGGCACATCCCTGTCCACTATTAAAGCTTCATATTGATTAAAAGCCCTTTCGTGGCTCGCATCAACGGCTTCATTCCTATATACTCTGCCCGGATATACAAACCTAAAGGGCGGTTTATGGGACAGCATATATCGAACGCTTGCGCCGGTAAGATGTGGGCGCAAACACAGTTTTTTAAATCCGCTTGCTTGCTCACTTCCTTTTAGCCAGTACGTATCCATACTCTCTCTGGCTGGGTGGTCATCGGGAAAGTTAAGATTATCAAAGGAAGCCCCTTCGGATGGTATCTCCGGTCCTTCGTATACTTCAAAGCCTAATGACAGGAAAGCCCTGTTTAGTTCCTTTGTGACATAGGTAATGGGATGCAGGGCGCCTCTGCGAGCAGGAAGAGGCGGTAGGGTCATGTCAAAGCTCTCCTCCATCTCTGCTAGCTTTTGCAATTCCTCTAGCTTTAAAGAAATAGCAGACTTTAGATATGCGCTAACCTCGTTTGCCTTTTTCCCCACCTCTTTTCTACTTTCAGCAGGAAGGGATCCTAAAAGTTTCATTACCTGCTTTAAAGCCCCGTTTTTACCAAAGATCTCGCTTTCAAGCTCTTTTAATGCCTTCTCCGATTTAACAGAGGAGATCTTTTCTTTATATCCCTCTAATATGGCATTTAATTTATGTAAGGCTTCATTCATAGGGATCTTCAGACAACATCCTTTAAAACCGCAGACAGTGAGTCTCTTATGCTTTGCTCTATATTATTATCAAATGAAGGGGAGAAGGTCTCCCCTGTTATTAATTCATACGATGATATGTAATGTAAGGCAATACATGCAATGTGATCCTCCGTAAATTCAGGAATTTCACCTTCTCCCATATAACCCTGTTCTATGAGCCACCTCCTAGTAGGCTCCTTATCAAGCATCTCCGGAGGCTTCCCTTGAGCGATTAAATCATTGTATGTGTTTGCGATCCAGTATCTGGATGAATCCATAGTGTGGATTTCATCGATCAATATGGTTTTATCTCCATCTAGACCGAATTCATACTTAGTGTCTGCTAGGATCAGACCGTGCTTGCGCGCTATCTCAACACCCTTTTTGTAAAGCTCAAGCGCTGTCTCTCGGATCTCTTCCCATCTCTTTTTAGGAACAAGTCCCTCTCTGATGATCTCTTCTTCGCTGATAGGCAGATCGTGCTCACCGGAGTCTGCCTTTGTGCTAGGTGTTACAATAGGCTCATCCAGCCGTTGAAATTCCTTTAGTCCCGCAGGAAGCTTAACTCCGCTTATGCTCTTTCCTGCAGAATAATCTCTAAAAGCACTACCCGCAAGATAGCCGCGAACGATCACCTCCACGGGAAGAGGTTTACAGTTTTTGGCTATAAGCACATTTGGATGAGGAGAATCTAGAATGTGGTTTTGAATAATGTCTTTGGTTTGATCAAACCAAAAGAGGGTTGTTCTGTTTAGGGTTTCTCCTTTGAAGGGGATTGCCGCTACTACAACATCGAAACAGCTCAGCCGATCCGTTGCGATCATGATTCGCCTTTTATCTGAGGTGTAATTGTCTCTAACCTTTCCCTGAAAACGCTTCCCTATTCCCATATCTTCAAGATGTGTCTCCTTCAGCGCATAGGGGATCTGTTTGATTATATCATCTCTTGTGACTGATCTTGTTGTAGTTCTATATCTGTGCATAAGCCACTCCTCGCTAATAGGTTGTGCGCTTTGAGCATAGGTGAAGAGATAGGATAACAGAGTTTAGACAATTTTTCTACCAGTTATATAGGCTCTGTTTGCCCCTGATATATACAAATATGCATATAAGGTATAGAGAGGGTGATCTACTAGCGCAAAGACCCTCTCTGTCAAGGATGGCGCCAGCAGGTTTTAAGGTAAATCCATTACATTAAATTTGCTAGTGTTTTTGCGTAATTAGAATCAAGCCAGCCTCTATGCCACGGGCTAAGCGCAACCGCGCATAACTATATATTGAAGCCACTAAAAGCACTTTTAAAGAGGAGACAAGGTATGGTGACAAGAAATGGAACGAAACCATCTGGAGAAGGGGTAGGCCACAAACCAACGACACAGAAAGGACACCAAATAGGCCTAACAGAACAAGGATTACCATGTCTTGATAGTCGTGATAGAGTCAAACTAGGTGT
>RFKT01000118.1 GCA_003694225.1 Candidatus Dadabacteria bacterium | reverse complement strand
GCTGCACTTGAATCTGGGCTATGCTTTATTGATATTTGATCTTCAGTCAAACTGCCATCGGCTTCCCTACAAATCTTATGAAAAGCCAGCTGCAAACATACTTTTAACTCTACCTCATCAAATGGCTTTAAAATATACCCATAAGGAGAAGTCTTCACAGCGCGAGATAATGTCTCATCATCAGCGTGAGCTGTAAGGTAAACTACAGGCACACCGTAGTTTTGATAAAGCAAGCTGGCGGTCTCTATCCCGTCAATCTTACCCTTGATTTTAATATCCATAAGAGCTAACTGAGGCTTGTCCTTCGCCACCTTCTCCAGCGCTTCCTCCGCTGATGCGGCAATTCCTACCACTCTATAGCCAAGACTAATCAATGTCTGTTTTATATCCTCGGCAACTATATGCTCATCTTCTACAATAAGAATCGGTTGATTACTCATAACTTGTCTCCACCATTAACGGGAAATCTAACACAAAAATGAGCCCCTCCTCTGTTCTCTACACTAACATCCCCACCAAGCTGCTCAGCCAAGCTTACTATAAGCCTCAGCCCTAGAGTTTGGACAGAATAAGGATCAAACCCTTCTCTAACGCCAACGCCATTATCGCTCACGCGCAATTCTGCCATAGATTTATCAACCTGTTTAATTGCAAGGGATATTCTCTTTTTATGTCCGTTTGTAAAAGCATGCTTAACACAGTTTGACACCAGTTCATTCGCAATTAACCCGCACTGAATTGCAGTATCAAGAGTAACCGGCACATGACCTATTTCCACTGAACAATCTATTGTGCCAAGGCAACCGTAAGAAGAGAGGACATTGTGTACAAGGGAGCGCATATATTCCTGAAAATTAAATTCCGATATATCAGCCGAAATATAGAGCATCTCATGAACAAGCCCTATGGCTCGAACCCTATTCATACTCTCCTCTATAGCCTTTCTCACCTCTTCTGTCTTAGAGGCTTTCTTTTGAAGATTCAACAAGCTGGATATAATCTGAAGATTATTCTTTACTCTATGGTGAACCTCCCTAAGCAGAAGCTCTTTTTCCTTCAGCGACGCTTTTAATTCATCTTCTATCTCCTTCCGTCTAGATATATCCCTTAAGATAACCGCATACACCTTCTCTCCGTTTATCTCACTCTGAGAAATTGACGCCTCAGCTGGAAACTCACTTCCATCCTTCCTTAATGCAACTATCTCCCCCCTTTCGCCAATATATCTGGTGGCTTCTGAGGGCTGCCCAAACTCTTTCATGTAATCTCTATGGGCAGCACGAAATCTCTCTGGAATTAGAATCTCTATAGGCTTCCCTGCCATCTCAGAGGAGGAATACCCAAAAAGTTCCTCTGCTCCCCTATTAAAAAGTATTACCTCATACCTTGAATTGGTGCAGATTATACCGTCGCACGATGTGTCTAAAATAAGCTGAAGGGCATCCCTTTTCGTAGGCTCGAGTGTAGAATTAGGAGACATCGGCTTTGCCTGCTTTTAGTTAAAAAGGACGCAATACACTTTCAGGAGAACACCTTTAGAGCGGAATTATACTCACCTTACCTCCCTTATTCTACACTCTCTTAGCCATTAGAAAGATTATTAATTGGGCGTACTGCCGTTTTTCCTCTCTTTAACCAATTTGCTCTGCAGGGTAGTTCTCGGAATAGACAGTACCTTTGCAGCAGCTCCTTGTTTTCCCCCACTTTTTTGAAGCGCCCACTCAATAAGGGTATGCTCAAACTCTCTCATTAACCTCTTTAGGTCAACCTTTTGTACAGAATCTAAATTTATGGAAAAGAGTTTCTTTTCATCCTGATGTATCATATTGGATTCACGGGGATTTTCATGATTCATAGATGCCACTCCATATTAACCAAAGTTAAAGGTTTGCGCCAACTAGCCATAAACGGCAATTAAAGAACGACTATATTTAGGCACATTGAGGAAAAGGGTTATATGAGGTAAATCATATGAAAGTATAATTTTTAGATGAAAGGTAAAAATTACATGGCTCAAGAACTGGTAAGCTTAGAAATCGTTCGAGATATAGGGAGGTTATGCTTTTACAACGAGAAAGGCAACGCCCTGTCTTGTGCTATGCTTGAAGATCTTGCCGTTAAATTAAATAAGCTCAGCGAAAATACTAAGGTTACTGCGGTAGTTATAATGAGCCAAGGAAATAGCGCTTTTTGCGGGGGGGCATTGCTAGATGAACTTGACTCACCAGCTACAGCTAAAAGCCTTTTCCACGGATTCAGAAAGGTTATACTGGCGATAAGAGACTCTTCGAAATTCATCATAGCCCGAGTCCACGGCAAAACGGTAGGCGGCGGCGTAGGCATAGTTGCCGCGTGTGATTTTGCTTTCGCCTCTTCTCAGGCATCCATAAAACTAAGTGAGTTGTCTCTAGGGATTGCTCCTTTTGTGATCTCTCTTCCCTTGAAAAGGAAAATAGGACTTGCCGCTCTCTCTCAGCTTGCCGTAGAAGCTGAGTGGAAAGAGCCCTTATGGGCGCTTCAACACGGCCTTTATACGGAAGTTCTGAAGGATGCGGCTGAGGTTGACAAAAGAATTACGTGGTTATGCGAGAAGCTCAGTTCACACAATGATGAAGCCCTGATGGAATTTAGGCGAGCTCTCTGGGAAGGCTCAGACAATTGGAGTGGCAGATTAGAGCGGCTAGCTGACATGTCATACAAATTTTCACAATCTGATTATGTAAAAAATCGCCTTTTTTCTCTTAAGAAAAGATAGTAAGTATAGCTCTATTGATCAAAGCTTACACTTGCTATAGCTTTCTGGGGATTTGTTTTAGCGAATTAAGGCCTTGAAAGGCGCTGATATTATGCGTCTCAATGTAATTAGGTCCGGATTTAATGAAACACAAAGCTACAAGACTAGCGGTCTTATGGGGCATAACAGCCTTAGCTCTTTATTATGCCTTTTATGCTGTTGATTGGCACAAGCTTGTTTCACATATCAGAAATGCAAATGGGAAATTTATAGCACTAGCACTATTTAGCACAGTACTCTCATATATATTCCGATCTAGAAGGTGGCAGTTTCTATTTTCCTGTGTTTCTGCGATCTCATTTCCAAATGCTTTGCGTGTGCTCTTTTTAGGATTCTTTATGAACAACATAATCCCCGCTAGGGCGGGAGAGTTAGTCAGAGCACATATAGGATCCAAAGTAACAAATCTGTCCAGAACTCTAGTCCTTGCAACCATTGCAAGTGAGAGACTGTGCGATGGACTAACGATAAGCATCATGTTTGTGCTCTTTACGCTTGGCATTAAATCGAGCAACTTCCCTATTGAGCTTATGTATGTAGCCTCTGTTTTTGGCATGGTTACTCTCTTTGTGGCATTTACCCTTCTTTTTCGAAATAAGATTTTCTTTTTAATAGAAGCCATAAACAGGAGATTTACCCACAAAGCTGCGGACTATATGCTTGCGCGTGTTAAAATCTTTATAGATGGCCTCTCCCCTCTCTTTAAGCCGGAAAGGACCGTTATCATTGTTTTGTGGTCGACTCTTATATGGCTTATCGAGCTTTCTGCATATGTTTTTATAGGTGCTGCCTTCAGAGTGTCTATGCCGCTTCAGTATTTTGTCTTGTTTCTTGTGGCCGTTAATTTTAGCTCACTTATTCCTGCAGCTCCTGGAGGAATAGGAGTTATTGAAGCTATTTCAAAAGCTGTGCTCATCACTGTAGGAGTAGATCCGGAGCTTGCTCTAGCTATGGTAATCTGTCAGCACGCCATACAATATATAGTTGTAGGAATACCTGGCTTATTTCTTATGTTCAGTTGGAAAGAGAAGGTTAAAGAGGCACAGGAAGCTGTTTAGCCCTATGAATTACTGCCTTATCATATTTTCTATATGTTCAACTAAAAGAGATGGTTTGCAGGGTTTGGTCAGAACTAAGTTACACCCTGCATCGAGCGCTTCTTGATGGACATCAGGGTCATCTAAAGCGGTAAATGCAACGATAGGAACAGTTACGCCCTGTTCCCTCATAAGTCTCACGGTCTCCTGGCCGTTCATCTCTGGCATCATCAGATCCACCAAAACGACGTGAGGCCTAACTTCTGCAACGCAGTCAAGGGCAGATTGCCCATCGGCTCTCCTTACCACCTCATACCCCCGGTCTTCAAAGAGAAGATCAACTATATCTAAGGCAGTAACATCATCATCTATGATGAGAATCTTAATCTTTTCCTTTATCCCATCCATTCCAAAGCCAAGCCTAATTTGTTGCCAAATGATACACCCATCCCTTATGGTTGCATAACATCCTTACAGTATTAAGATGAGCCAAAGGGGTGATTAGAATCACATTTGTCATATGAAAAAAGCCTGTATTTTCAGCATAGTATTTATCCTCTCGGCTATAGGCTGCTCTCCTTCTAATAATTCGTCTGTTGTAAACTTAGGGGCCGCAGGCACAATCGTAGGGGCAGGAACAGGAGCGATGGTGGGAAGTCTGATTAAAAACGGAAGTGTGCCAAAAAGCGCCGGCCTTGGAG
>RFKT01000117.1 GCA_003694225.1 Candidatus Dadabacteria bacterium | reverse complement strand
TGCATTAGAGAGAATCTCAATAGATTGCAGGAGATTATAGGCCATAACAGGCATCATGGTGTTTAACTCAAGATTTCCACGCTCTCCGCACAGAAGCACACAGGTATCATTGCCTATCACCTGAGCCGCTACCATCATAACAGACTCGCAGATTACCGGATTTACCTTGCCAGGCATAATGCTTGAGCCCGGCTGAACCTCCGGAAGTCTGATCTCTGCTAAGTTGCACCGAGGGCCTGCTCCAAGCCACCTTATATCATCAGCAATCTTAAGCATGGAACAGGCAACCACACGCAACTGCCCGCTTAACTCCACACAGGCATCCTTGGCACCTTGAGCCTCAAAGTGGTTTTCAGCCTCACGGAACTCAATGCCGCTTTCTTTCGAGATCTCTTTTATCGCTAACTGAGGAAACTTAGGGTGTGTATTTAATCCTGTCCCAACAGCTGTGCCGCCAAGAGCGAGTTCCTTCATCGACTCCACAGCACCAAGCACTCGCTTTATCCCCTTGCGAATCTGAGTACAATAGCCGCTAAATTCTTGGCCTAGCGTGATAGGAGTAGCATCCTGCAAATGGGTTCTGCCAGACTTTACCACAGAGCTAAACTCTTGCGACTTGGCATCTAAACTTGCAGCCAGCTTTTCCAACGCCGGCACTAACAAAGCCATCACATCACAAACGGCGGAGATATGAATTGCCGACGGAATAACGTCATTTGAAGATTGGGACATATTTACATGGTCGTTTGGATGCACAAGGCTTCTATCGCCGTACTCTCCTCCCATAATCTCTATAGCACGGTTGGCTATCACCTCATTTGCATTCATATTTGTGGAAGTCCCAGAGCCTGTCTGAAATATATCCACTACGAAGTGGCGATCATGAGTGCCTTCGATAACCTCGCTGCAGGCTTCTGAGATGGCCTTAAATTTGTCCTCAGGCAGTAATCCAAGTGCGCGGTTTGCCGTAGCAGCGCTTTTTTTGATAATCCCTAACGCCTTAATAAAGCCTCTGGGGAATCTGAGTGAGCTTATCGGAAAATTAAGCACAGCCCTTTGAGTTGATGCACCATATAGCGCATCATCCGGCACCTCCATCTCTCCCATTGAGTCTCTTTCCTTTCTCATAGTATTAACTCCTTAAAATTACTATCGTTCTCTACGATACGGCCTTCTTGACATATAAGTCTACACCACTTCAACAAATATACTCCTATTGCAAAGAATTTCCAATTAACAGCACCATTAATTGAGAAAAAGTGTTATGCCCATTTTACTGATCTCCTGCTAAAATTTACAATAAAGATATATAGCGGTTAAGAAAAGCACTATCAAAATTGATGGAACATATAACCAACATGCTGCCTAAGATACTCCTCCCTCCCCGCAAAGATGTAATAACAAGAGCGAGGAAATTGCTAATGGAGCCTACTTATCGGCTGGACCAGACAATTAACTGCATAGGGGAAGATCCGGTTATATTTATAGAACTTATGAATACGGCGAATGAACTTGAAATCGCCACTCCCATATCTCCCATAACAAACATTAGAAACTGCCTGCAACGCTTGGGAAATGAACTGGTCATAGAGGTGCTGGACAGGCTTGCGGAACGAAGTGAGTGTGAAGATCTTGAAGTGTCAGGGTGGGTTGAAACATACAGGGACCACTCCCGTAAGGTTTCAATTATAGCAACAATCCTAGCTCAGGTTGTGCAGCTCAGGGCTGTCGCAGAGTGCAGGGCATCGGGACTCCTTACATACGTAGGCGATATGCTTTCAGTGGTTTACCTTAAAGATAAATATATAGAACTTGCAAAGAAAAAATCGAGAAAACTCCTTAACTTCACTCTACTTTCTAAATACAATATCAATGTGGAACAGATTACCCTTCAATACCTAAGACATAAAGGCTTTCCGGAGATTCTTTTGTATCCATTAGATCGTGATGCCACACCGTCGGGAGACGTAATATCCACGATGAGACCTATAGTAATGGGAGCACAGGAGCTCTTTGAAGCGCATGTTCATGGAAGACTTGAAAAATATAACCCATCAGATAGCGACAGCCTTCCACCTCAAAGCGCCCTTAGATTCTTACAACTAACGGTACCTCAGATAGCTCGTATCCACAGCCAGGTCTCAGAGCTTCTTGCACCCGGATCAACAGCCGAGTAGAATGCACCTGAGGACGCTATCTCTAACCGATTGATGCAATATAACTATGATCTATCTTGACAACAACGCCTCAACTCCCCTTGACCCTAGGGTTGCAGATTATATGTATGCGGTAAGCAAGCAATTTTTCGGCAACCCATCAAGCCACAGCCATAAATACGGCTGGGAGGCTGAAGAGATCATCAACATAGCTAGAGAAAGCACAGCAGCCATGCTTGATGTCAATCCAAAAGAAGTCATATTTACATCGTGCGCTACTGAATCAATAAATACCGTTCTTAGAAGAGTATCGCGGAAAGGGAGAAAGGCCATAATCACAACACCAATAGAACACAAGGCAGTGCTAGACACAGTATCAGATCTTGCACAACAAGGCTGTGAGATCCGCCAAGTGAGGGTAGATGAAAGAGGATCGATTGATCTAAACATGCTGGAAGAAAAATTAAAAAAACCTGCTCTCCTAGTCTCTGTAATAGCGGCAAACAACGAAATAGGCACAATTCAGCCGATAAAGGAGATAAAATCTTTATGTGCCAAATACGATACGCTCTTGCATCTGGATATAACTCAGTGGATAGGAAAAGCTACAATTAATCTGAAAGATGTGCACTTTGCTTCCTTCTCGGCGCACAAATATTACGGCCCAAAGGGTGTAGGAGGGTTATATATAAGTTCTGATGCCGTAAAATACATTAGGCCCCTTATAACAGGCGGCGGGCAGGAAAACGGCCTTCGCTCCGGTACACTAAACACTGTTGGAATAGCAGGAATAGGGAAAGCCTCAGAGATTATTTCAACGGAACTTCACGATATAATAGAACACGTAACGGAACTTTCAGAGATAATGTGGGAAAAGCTCAGTGGTGGTCTTGGAGAAATAAGCCTTAACGGTCACCCAACATCGAGGATACCGGGCAATATCAATATCTCTATTGGAAGGGCTAGCGCTGATAAAATTCTATCTAAGTTAGCTTCCAAAGTCGCTCTTTCCTCTTCTTCTGCATGTTCCTCTGAGCACGGCGCGCTATCCCACGTGCTGAGAGGCATAGGCCTGCCGGAAGACAAGGTCCGTTCCTCTATCAGAATCGGCATTGGAAGGTTTAATACAAGGGAAGAGATAAACCAAGCGGCGGATCTTATAATTGAAACAGCAAGAAACATCCGATAACACGCCACTTACGCAACATTGAAGATACCTTATTTTCGGCAAAATTGATTATATCTGCGAAATATTCAATAATGATGTGCGGAACAGCCGCACAGGCAGGTAATTTCTAGGAGTGTTAAAAAATGATTTATTCGAGACATTTGTTAAGTGTATTGAGCGCTATAATAATAGCGTCCCTTGTATGCATCGCCCTTCCACTGAAATCTCACGCCGATTATGTGATTGCTACAGTTAATATGGACAAGATCCTGAACGAGACAAAGGCGGCTGAAAAGAAAAAGGAAGAGCTTGCGAGACTCAAAGAAGAGAAGAAAAAGGCGATAGAAAAAGAGAAAAAAGCTCTCATATCCATGAAGAAAAAACTTGCCGAACAGAAGCTTCCAGAAGACTCGCCAGAAGTTATTGATTATAAGGCGCGTGCCAAGGATTTGGCCAGACTGGCAAAAGATGCGGAGGAAGAGCTAAGGCGGCAGTATCTCCGATCCACAAGAGAGTTGCTTCAAAAGGCAAGAATAGCGATAAAAAAGTATGCAAAGGAAAATGGCATCAACTTGGTACTTGAACAGGGAGGAGCAGAGAAATCATCTGTGGTCTATAGCAGCAATGCCCTGGATATAACAGATAAAATCATTGCGATTTTAAACTCTGATTAAGCCCTGTTAGGAAGGTTTTACCCCAACATGGCTATGAATGAAAAGCTTTCAGAGCTTCTTCGTAGCGCTTCTCTGTGTGAGCCGGAAGCGTTGAGAGCTTTTTTGGAGGCACTCACTGAAGCCAAACTGTTTGTACCTTCCAGAAAGCAGAAATCTCCTCTTACTCATCAGCCGATCTATCCAAACGATTTCTTAGATGTTCTCGCCGTTCAAGGCGAAGAGAAGGTATTTGTGCCTGCATTCACAGATGAAGAGTTTGCCACAGAGTGGTTTGGCGAAGAGCTTGTTTTAAGGCAGTTTACCATTAAAGAGCTTTCAATGATCATTCCTGATGAGTGGTGGGTAGTGTTAAATCCCGGCCAAGAGATCTCAAAAGAATTTTCCCCTTGGGAAATTAAGCAGCTAAGGCACGGAAAGGATGGGTTAGATGAAATTGTAAGCGACCTTGCTATCCGCCCAGAGCCAATCTCATGCATTGAGCCAAAGCCCGGCGAGTACGCGCGCATAAAAAAAAGGCTTATACAAATCGCAAAGGAACGCGATGAGATTCTTAACCTTTACTTGATTAAGGAGGTTAATTCCGCTAAAGACCCGCCCTGCTCCACTGCGCTTATAGGCGTCGAGGTTGCGGCAAATTGCCCTAAAAAAATGAGGGAAGAACTCCAAAATAACTTCCAAAGGGAGGCTGATACACTTGCAATCGGAGAAGACCCAGCGAAGGTAATCTGTGGAGACAAGGAACTACTGGGGATATTTAAGGGGTCAAAGCCGTTTTATTCATCTGCATCTTTTTTAAAAAAAGTAACATCTGCCTTCAAAGCCCTTGTTGGCAGCAAAAAATTGGGAGCTTAAACTCTTCCTAAACAAATCCC
>RFKT01000018.1 GCA_003694225.1 Candidatus Dadabacteria bacterium | reverse complement strand
CTCCTAAACCTTGAAGATCGCATCCATATTGCCGATGATATACTTAAGCTTGTAAGCTTTGGAGCGGCTTTATTTGTAGATGTTGGTGGAACTACCACTGGGCAATACGGTGATATCTTTTCTGAAAGGCTGTACTCTGATGTAGGCTTCGGGTTGAGATTTGCTTTTCCGCGCTCTACAGGTGCAAGGGTGTTCAGGATAGATGTGGCTTTTCCTCTGAGAGATGGCCCCGACGGCAGCTCATCCTTTGAGATAAGGCTGCTTGCAACCGGAGGCCAGCTTTTTGACGCCCTGTTAGGAAGCGAAAAGAGCGGAGCAACGGAGGTCAACTTCGCAAAAGGGACTGTAGATTAAATATAACCGGTTTTAGGTGTGTTATGGTGTTTTTAAGGTACATACTGTCTTTTTTGGCACTTTTCTTCCTTATAGTGGGCGATGCTTCTGCATACAGAGCAAAAGTAGTAATAAGAAAAAAGGATATAAAAAAACTTCTGAATGCCTACGATTTGGGAAGTCCTGTTACAGGAATTCCCTTTGCTGTTTACTATAGGGGAAGGGTTGTATCGGGGCTATTTAAAGAAGCCCCTAGGAATATAATTAAGCTAGCTAACCCGGATACGGAGCCACCAAGGCTTTTTAAGGCTTTTATTCGCAAACACAAGGGCAAGAGATTTTACGCCGCAGCATCTATTATCAAAGAAAACGGGGTTCTCATACTAAGAATAAGTTTTAATGATAAGGCTGGAGACCATTATGTTGCTAAGTTGAGATTATCAAATAAGTTAACGGGTGGAAGGATGGAAGGGCGTTTTAGCAAGGCCCCGCGTCTTTACTTACTAGATCTGCCTCCCTTGCCCGCTTTTGCCTCAGGCAACTCCTCCTCTCCTTACACACTCCTTGGGGCTACAAGCTCCACAAAAACCTATATCGTAGAGCTTAGCACATATGCAGACCAAGCCCTATTTGATTTAAGGGGAAGCTCTGTCAACAGTTATATAGCCGACAAGATAAACACAGTTGACTCCATGTATGACACTCTGAATATAGGGTTTTCTATAGTAAATCAAACTATACTTGATAGCTCTGTAATTACAAGCTCTGATGCTACAGATATGCTTACCGAGATAAGGTCGTGGGCAAACAACAATGACACCTCAAGCAGGGATGCAGGCCATCTCTTTACAGGAACGGATATGTCAGACTCAGGAAATCCTCGGATTGTAGGATTGGCCTTTAAGGGAGTTGTTTGCAACGCGCCGAGTTATAGCTACGGAGAGAGCGAATATACATCTACAAATGAAGCTATAGCGGCGATTATTACAGCCCATGAACTAGGACATAATCTTGGAGCTGACCACGATGATACATCACAAAACCTTATGAGTTCCACATTAGATCCAAACCATACACAGTTTTCTTCTACATCCATCTCTCAGATAAACTCCCATATATCAACCTACGGCTCATGTATGACTCAGGAAAATACAGATCCTGTAACAAAGATAGGAAAACTTAAGGTAAATGCTTCAAGATCGACATTTAAGGCGGTAATCAAGCTTACAGCGGGCTCTGCTGAAGGGTGCACTGTAGCACTTTATGCGGGAAGGAAAAGAGCTCACCTTTCAGCTTCAAATATTGATTCAAAGGCAACACTAATCTCCTCTTTTAGTGGAAGTTCCTCAAATATGACTGTTAAGGTAAGAGGTATATCAGATAAGATTAAAAATGCAGGAAATGTTTACTTTGCTGTTAAAACATCGTGCGACTCTTCTTACACTAATTACTCATCTGTCAAGGGGTTAGCTCTTGAAGGAGGGGGAAAAAGGTCTAAGAGAAAATGGATTAAAAGACTCGCCCAAAAGGCTTCCTAGGAAGGACACCGCAAAATTCACCTATTCTGGTGCCAGGCTCCAGCAGGAAAGGAAGGACGCCAAGAAAATTAGCTGTAAATTCAATAAATTATAACAATATAAGATTTGGCAAGCCCTTTTCCTAGAAGGTGAGGGGCTACTTCGAGAAGTAAACTCTGGCTGTCCCTTTGACATATCTGAGCCAAAGTCATGATCTCGCTTAAGATAAGCTGCAAGGCTGATTCGTGCAGGCGCTCCATATCCCTTCAAAAGGTACGGGCTTACTTTTCTTGAGAAATCATCCTTAAAATCAAAATGTTAACTTTTTTTAGGTTTGGGTGTCCTTCCTAAGAGCGCCTTCCTAAGAGCGACGTGCTACGGCTTCTTTAAGACGTGCTAAAAGATCCGATACTGCTAAAGTTTCTTGTTCTTTTACCCCATAACGCCTTAGTGTAACAGTGTTTGTTTCTTCCTCTCTGCCACCTACAATTAATATATTCGGAATCTTATGGGTAACAGCTCGCCTTACCTTTTTGTTCATTGAATCACTTGAGGTATCAATCTCAACCCTTATTTGATTTTCCTTCAGTTGGGCTTCTATCTTTTCACAATACCCTAAAAATTTATCAGCTACAGGTATAATGCACGCCTGCACAGGGGCAAGCCATGTAGGAAACGCCCCACCCGTGTGCTCAATAAGCACAGCAAAAAACCTCTCCATTGAACCACAAAGAGCCCTATGGATCATATACGGCCTCTTGTAAGATCCGTCTGAGTCAATATAGTTCAGATCAAAACGCTCTGGTAGGTTGAAATCTACCTGTATAGTGCTTAGCTGCCACTCCCTTTCAAGAGCATCCTTTACGCATATATCTATTT
>RFKT01000116.1 GCA_003694225.1 Candidatus Dadabacteria bacterium | reverse complement strand
TATGCCGCGCTATTTTTTTGAAAAACCTTGAGAATAAATTGGGACAGAGCTGTAAACTCATAGGAACCTATTATAAAGAAGTTATGGAGGGGTTTTCATGTTATGTAACATCGAAAAGTGTTTTAACTCTGCATATTCAGGGAGTTGAGTTTAATGTCATGGTGTGGTATAAGGGCGCACTACAACACACTCGGTCCCTATATTAGTTCTCAGTGCTGGGTTGGTATAATTGCTAGTAGCTCAGTAATTTTAAGATGTTAGGGGATCGGGGAGGCTTAACTGAGAAGGAGGAAAGAATGGAAGAGGTCGGTTCACACCATCAGGAGGGTGTTGATGCATCCTCTCAGCAGAATATTTATCCTGTAGAGATATCTATACAATCCCTTCTAAAGGCAGGTGCCCACTTTGGTCATCAAACTGATAAGTGGAATCCTAAAATGGCCAAATATATCTATGGGGCTAAATCTGGGATACATATCATTAACTTGGATCTTACGCTGAAGGCTTGGCGAGAGGCAAGGAAGGCTGTTGTAAATGCCACAGCGAGGGGAGGGAGCGTGCTCTTTGTAGGCACCAAGCGGCAGGCTAGGAGGATTGTTGAAGAAGAATCTAAACGTTGCGGCGGATATTATGTAACTTCTAGGTGGCTTGGGGGAACATTAACAAATTTTAGCACTATAAAAAAATCAGTTGATAGGATGAAGAAGCTTAATGAGCTTTTGGAGAAATCTCAGGATGAGAATTCCGATATAAAGCTTAATAAAAAAGAGCGACTACGCATTACTAGAGAGATAACTAAGCTTGAAAATAGCTTGGGCGGTATTAAGGATATGCGCTCTTTGCCGAGTATAGTGCTTGTGACTGATATCAGGCGTGAAGAGATAGCGGTAAGGGAAGCTAGAAAGCTTCATATACCTGTGATAGCTCTTGTTGATACCAATTGTGATCCTACGATTGTGGATTATCCAATTCCAGCCAATGACGATGGAGTTAAGACGTTAAGGCTTTTTTGCGCCGCTGTTGCTGATGCGGCCTTAGAGGGGGCTGAGATATACAAAGCAAGTTTTGTGAAACAAAGAGAGCAAGATAAGCCTGCCGATGCGCCTTCTGTAGGCGATGGAACTGGCGAGAATGGGAATGGATCGCCCGAAGTTGCCGAAGCTTCAGATAAGCCCGAAGAGGCTGGTAAAGGCGAATCTGCAGAGAAGGCTCTACCAGCGCAGTAGCGGCTGAAGCGTAAGGGTTAAAGTGTTAGTTTTATAAGAAAGGGGATTACTAATGGCAAATATTTCAGCTCAGTTGGTAAAAGAGCTTAGGGATAAAACTGGTGCGGGGATGATGGATTGCAAAAAAGCCCTGCAGGAGTGTGACGGTAGCATCGATGCCGCTATAGAATACCTTAGGAAGAAAGGCTTAAAGGATCTAAGCAAACGGGCGGGAAAGGTGACGGCAGAAGGCACTGTTGGCATTTATGTTCATCACGGCTCCCAGATAGCGGCAATGGTAGAACTCAATTGCGAAACAGATTTTGTGGCTAGGGGGGAGGATTTTCAAAGCTTGGCGAAAGATTTAGCCATGCAGGTGGCGGCAATGAATCCGAAGTACCTCTCTGAAGAAGATGTTCCTGAGAGTGTAATCGAGAAAGAGAAAGAGATATTGCTGGAGCAGTTAGATGAAAAGAAAAAGGCTATGGCAGATAAGATTATTCCGGGGAGGCTTAAGAAATTTTTTGATGAAAACTGCCTTATGAACCAGATCTTTGTGAAAGACGAAGCTGGTAAGGTTACTGTAAGGGATGTGGTAAACGAGCTTAGTGTTAAGACTGGAGAGAAGGTGGTTGTAAGGCGATTTGTGAGGTTTGAAGTAGGTGAGGGGATTGAAAAATCGGAGGACAACTTGGCTCAAGAAGTTGCGGCTTTGGTTGGATAAATTATTCATTAATGCGTTGAAGATGTGACTAAAGGTCTGAAATATAAGAGAGCCCTGTTGAAGCTTAGCGGTGAGATCTTAGCTGGAGATAAGGGGGGAGGTATTGATCCGGATACGTTAGGCTATATAGCTGACGAGATCGCCGAGGTGCATGGTTTGGGAGTGGAGCTTGGGCTTGTTATCGGCGGCGGCAATATATTTCGTGGTATGAAGGCTGAGGCGAGCGGGTTTGACAGGGTTACAGGCGATTATATGGGAATGCTTGCAACGGCTATTAATGCGCTGGCTTTGCAGGATGCCTTGGAACAACGAGGGGTTAATACTAGAGTTATGTCTGCTATAGAGATGAGAGAGATCTCAGAGCCTTATATTAGGCGCAGAGCTACTAGGCACTTGGAGAAAGGCAGAGTAGTAGTGTTTTCCTGCGGCACTGGAAATCCTTATTTTACAACAGACACTGCTGCCAGTTTAAGAGCTATGGAAATAGGGGCTAATGTTCTACTTAAAGGCACCAAGGTTGACGGAGTATTTGATAAGGATCCGCAAGCTATAAGTGATGCAAATAGATACGATTCGCTTAGCTTTATGGATGTCTTGAAAAATAGGCTTAAGGTTATGGATGCCGCGGCTGTGTCACTCTGTATGGATAACTCACTTCCTATGGTTGTGTTCAATATCACACGCAAAGGCAGTTTGAAGGGGATAATACGAGGGGAAAAGATAGGCACGGTAGTGACAGAGTCTGGGAACCGGGAATAGATTTCGCTTTTTTTTGATTATCTTGGAAGATTTTTTGTCTTTAAAGCGGGTGATGCTATGGATAACGAAATAGATGACCTTAAGTCTCGATGTAGCAAAACTATAGAGGCCTTCAAAAAGGAGCTTTCCCGTATGCGCAGTGGAAGAGCTACAAAAGGGCTTTTAGAGGGGATTACTGTGGAGTACTACGGTGCATCCGTCCCTCTAAATCAGCTTGGCAATATTAGTGTGCCAGAACCACGGCTGATCCAGATACAGGTGTTTGATCAGAACAGCGTACGTGCCATAGAAAAAGCAATTATGCAGGCTGATTTAGGGCTTAATCCTTCCAGTGAAGGCACCACTATAAGGATAGTAGTGCCACCTTTGACAGAAGAAAGGCGTAAGGAGTTGATTAAGAAGTTAAGGGAGATGGCTGAAGAGCGCAGGATCTCTGTAAGGCGGAGTAGAAGGGATATTCTGGATCATCTCAAGAAAAAGCAGAAAAACAAGGAAATAACAGAGGATGATCTTAGGCACTGGCAAGATGAGGTTCAAAAAGTCACAGATGAATATATAGGTATCATTGATGATTTATTGGCGGAAAAAGAAAAAGAGATGCTGGAGGTTTGAGCTTTGTCTTGCTGTTCAGGGGATCGGGTAGAAGTCTGATATAAGAGGAATCTTCGTATGAGAAGCAGTATCGATACTGATGATGCGAAATCTGGTGTAGAGCGTATTCCTCACCATATCGCTATAATTATGGATGGAAATGGTAGATGGGCAAAAGAGCGCGGATTGATGAGGATTGAAGGCCATAAGGAAGGCGCAAAAAGGGTAAGAGAGATAGTTGAAGAGTGCAGGAAAATAGGAGTAGGATACCTCACCTTGTTTTGCTTTTCGACTGAGAACTGGAACCGACCGGAAAGTGAGATTTCAGCACTGATGAGACTTTTTTCTCAGTATCTATCAAGCGAAGAGAAGGCCCTTATAAAGAATAGTATAAGGCTCAAGGTTATTGGAGACATATCTCGCCTGCCGTATAGAATACAAAAAAGGATCAGCGAGGTTGAGAAAAATACAGCAGAGATGAGAGGGCTAAATCTTATTCTTGCAGTATCTTATGGCGGAAGAGACGAAATAGTGAGGGCTGCCAGAAAATTGTGCATAAAAGCTCTTGAAGGTGAGATCGCTCCGGATGATATAACGGAAAGCTCTATGAGAGAATGCATGTATCTCCCTGATATGCCGGATCCTGATCTGCTGATTAGGACAAGTGGAGAGCAACGGGTATCTAATTTTTTGTTATGGCAGATAGCCTATTCTGAAATAGTAGTTTCTCCTGTTTTTTGGCCGGCGTTCACAGTCTCTGAATTTTACAAGTGCTTGAATGATTATGCTAGGAGAAATAGGAGGTTTGGACTGACAGATGAGCAAATTGATAATAAGTGCGCTGAAGCTGCAAGATGAACGGTGATCTTAAAATTCGGGTCAAGACAGCGACATTGTTGGTATCGCTCTTGGCTGTTATCTATCTCCTTTCTTTCTTTAGCTTTTCCCGATGGCTGTTTGCAGGGCTGATATTTGTTGTATTAGTTTTGTGCAGTTGGGAATATGCGGATATGTTGTCTTTAATAGAACACAGCAAAGGGAAGATTCCTCTTTATGTCTCTCTATTTGTAGCTCCTTCATTTTTGGCCTTGTTATGCATGGCGTATTTTGGCAGTACTGTGACATTTGACGTTGTAGCGGAGGGACAGATCATAAGCAGAGGGTTATCTGCCAATTTTGCACTTACAGGCGTAACGTTGGGGCTTGTGTTGTCAGGTTTTATTGTGCTGTTTTTAGGCATCATACGCGCGGAAGAAAGCCTTGAAAGAATGGCCGAGCTGCTTCCTTTTGGCTTTTTGCCTCTCTTTCACATCGGGCTTTGCGGCTCTCTCCTCCTTATTCTTACCTGTTTTAACGGCTACCAGTGGATTATTTTATGGCTTATGCTGGTTGTATTTTCAAATGATATTGCGGCATATTTTGCAGGTTTAAAGATGCAAGGACCAAAAATTGCCCCTGTCGTTTCGCCATCAAAAACGCTTTCTGGTAGCATAGGGGGGGCTGTTGCAGGCGTTTTTTCAGGCTTGATATTTAGCTTTCTTTTGCAGAAAGTAGGGATTGATTCTTTGGGTGTGGTCTCTCTCTCTTTATTGGTTGTTCTTGCCGCACAGCTTGGAGATCTTAGCAAATCATTTGTAAAGAGGAGTG
>RFKT01000017.1 GCA_003694225.1 Candidatus Dadabacteria bacterium | reverse complement strand
GGGCTGTAATTAGCCCTTCGTATATACTGCACATAATTATAAGGCTAAAAGTCCCTATAACTATATCTCGTCCAAGCTGCGATCTGAGGGAAATCCCTTTTTTCCACCGGTTTTTTAGGGAGTAGAGCTTAGGCTTTAACGTTATGGGGATCATAGAACCGCTCCGTCATACGCTTCATCGTGAAACTGAGTAAGTTGCAGGAAAAGCTTTTCAAGGCCTGTGTTATTGCTCCCAGCTTTCTCCCGTATTTCGCTCAGCGTTCCGGATGCGATTATTTCTCCCCCTTGAATAATGGCAAGCCTATCCGCCACTTCCTCCGCAACGTTCAGAGTATGGGTTGAGAGAAAAATGGTCATACCCCCTTTAGCGTATTCCCTAAAAGAATCCTTTAAAAGCCTAGCTCCACGCGGGTCAAGACCAACCATAGGCTCATCTACAATCAATACCTTAGGATGATGGATTAAGGCAGAGCAGGTTGCTAACCGCTGCTTCATTCCGTGGGAGTATCCTTCGATAAGCTCATTCTGCCACTCAGTTAATGAAAACTCTTCTAAAAGGCGGCTTACTCTCTCCTCAAGCTCCTTTCCGTTAACTTTGTATAGCTCTCCCATGAATTTTAAAAACTCCCTTCCCGTGAGTTTGTTGTACATGTATGGGCGGTCAGGTATGTAGCCCGTTACAGCCTTGGCGGCTTCCGGCTCTCTTTGTATGTCATATCCGCATATCTTAACTGTACCAGAGGAAGGCTTGAGCAATCCTGCCATGATCTTTATTGTTGTTGTTTTCCCTGCCCCGTTAACGCCTAAAAAGCCAAATATTTCCCCTCTTCCTATTTCAAGGGAGATGCCTTTCAGCGCTTCGAATGAACCGTAATTTTTTGTGAGCTGTTTAATCTCTATCATAGTATCCTTGACAATCCCTGACTAATTGCCCCCTTGCTGTTTGTCATATAACGGACAGCAGACATTACCGCATCAAGGGCTATGGCGCCCTGCTTGCGGCTATCCCTGCAGTTAGGCTCTTTCTCATCATCTCCATTTACCAGCTTATAATTTAATTGAGACTTGAAATATGCGGCAGGCAAGGATAAAAATCCCGCATGCTGTTTGTTTAACTGAGAGTATTCTAATGTGAATCTTCCGTTTTCGGTCTTTGTGATTAATATCGGTCCCTTCAGGGAAAGTGAAAATTGGCTTCCTCCCCACGGGGAAGATGCGGCGACCTTAAGCTTTATGGGGTTTACTTCCACTGCTGAGGTTGTAATTTTTATATCTCTGCCGCTTACAGTTGCGCTTGCCTCACTCATCTGACCTAAAGGATTAAAATAAGCATTCACCTTAAAGGCTATATTGAACTTTTCTCTATCTAGCGAAGCAGTCACATATCCTTTGGAGACAATGGTGGTGGATTTAAAATCACTAAGAAGGATTCTTACCTCCCCAACGCATTCGTTGTTGCTTATGATTTTATATAGATGATTTCCGGCTTGGATCTTATCGGGGATAAGAGGAACGCCTCTTTTTTCTTGTTTTTCTATCTGATTATAAGAGACTACAGATAGAAAGCCGCCTGTAATGCACATAACCGATGCAAATAGGAGATCCAGATGCTTCATAGGTGAAACCTTGAGTCACAACTTAAAACAGTGCTTATATATTTTGGATGATATAGAGGTAAAATCGGTGTGAATATTTTGTCTTACTTTTAGTTGATAAACCCCTTATTTTTAAGGAGTTTTTGCCTCATCTTGCGATTCAAACACGGCGTTTGGAAAAAGAAGCTCATTCAGCACAACAGATGTGAGATAGTAGCTTTCATCTTCGCTCCTTCCCGCCTGCTGGGCTATGGATATTATCGCTTCAATAAGTTCTCCAAGGGTAGTTTCAATGGTGTGAAGCTCTGTATTGCCCTCAAAACCTTTCTCATTACTCATAGGACAGCACCCACAAAAAACCTAAAGCCACTGCACCTAAACACATCTAAAATAGAGCTGTGTCTTTAATGATGGAGATGGCTCCACCGCCGATTCGTCTTTTTGCCTTTATTATATCATCTATTCTCCAGTATGTGGTGCTCTAGGATAGGCTACAAGCCGGAAAATAGGCAATCCCTTGTATATAAAGAGATTTTCAAACTCTGAAGTTATGTGATTTTCTTCATGTTGCGCCCCCTCTTGTACGTGTTTTACTGAAAAAGAGAGGGATGAGAGCATTTCTGAGACCGTTAAGAAATATTCCTTATGGTCTGTCCTTAGTGAAAGAAAACCGTCGTCTTTCATGAGATCCTTTAACTCTGCAAGGTAATTTTCAGTTAAGAGTCTGTGTTTTTTCCACCGTTTTTTATCCCATGGATCGGGAAAGTTGATATAGATAGCGTCTAATGTATTTTGGCTAAAATATTTCCTTATAGATTCTGCTTTAGTTCTCAACACAATTAAATTAGAAATTCCTGCGCGCGCGGCCTTCAACGCAGTCTTATATGTGCGCTTATAGCGAAGCTCAAAACCCACAAAAAGGGTGTTTGGGTCTTTGCCTGCAAGTCCAATCAAGTGCTTTCCAGAGCCGCTTCCAAGTTCGACAATAATTTTTCTGTATGATGACTTTATCTTCTGAAACCGCTCAGCTTCTTCCTCTGTCATCTCCTCTTGGTAAAAGGGAAAGATGATATGCGGGTACTCTTTTAGTTTTTCTATGTAAGGATTTATAAATTTCATCGGCTTAGAGATCGGGAAGAAGCATTCTCTCTTGGATGCCAATTCCATAAAGAATCGTGGGGCTTAAGACCGATAGAAAACTTTTCGCTTAACTCTGAAAGTCGGTCCAAGTCTTTCTTTTCCAATTCCCAATCTAAGGCGCCAAGGTTGTCTTTAAGCTGTTCTATAGATGTGCATCCAACTATCGGGACAACCGGAAAGTCTCTGCACAAAAGCCAGTTCAACGCTGCCTGCGCTGGGGATTTGCCGTATTGGTCTGCAATAGCCTTTAATTCTCTGCAAAAGCTTAATGTTTCTTCAAATCTCTCTTCCTGCAGAAACACATTTCGCTTGCGCGGATCATTTGGCACTTCTTTAAGTGATGAGAACCTGTTTGCCAGAATCCCTTGACAGAGGGGAGAATAAGCTAAGATGGTTATCTTTCTCTCTGCGCACATCGGAAATACTGACTTCTCACCGTTTCTCCACAGGAGGCTATAGCATGCCTGCAGGGAATCTATTGAATCAGCTTTAGTGGTTTCCTCCCATTCAGGCTCCATCCAGTTTGAAACGCCTACAGCAAGGATCTTTCCTTCTTCTTTTAATCTGCACATCTCACCAACGGTATCATCAAGTGGAACTGAAGGCGACGGCCAGTGGTATTGGTAAAGATCTATATAGTCAGTCTGAAGTCTTCTCAAAGACCCCTCCAAGCTTTTTCTTAGCCTTGAAGGCTCGGCGTTTGTGTAAAAGACCTTTGTTGCGATGATGACCTCTCTTCTTATTCCCTTAATGGCTTTTGCCACAGTTTCTTCGCTATATCCATCTCCATACGCTTCAGCTGTATCAACGAAATTGATGCCGCTGTCAAGGGCTGTATGGATGATTGATATAAGCATTTTTGAATCCGATTTGGACCACCCTGACGCCTGCCATGTCCCTACGCAGAGGGGTGGAATAGCTATTGATGTCTTACCTAGTGTAATCTTGTCCATGCTGATATCTGCCTTTTCTTAAAACTCCTCAATAAACCACCTGTGAAGTGCATCTGTATCTAACTC
>RFKT01000115.1 GCA_003694225.1 Candidatus Dadabacteria bacterium | reverse complement strand
TTCAAGTAGAAAATTAGCTGGTATTGTCTTATCTGTGGCTAGTATAGGGGTGATTACAATTTATTAGAATCACTGGTTATTAGAATCACTGGGTCTAACCCTTTTTATTTTAAAGGCTTGTGACGTGGCAAGGCTTCTCTTTTTAGTAGCCTTAGTAGCATCAATAGATCTAATCTTTTTTGCCAAAGACGTGCCCCCTGTCCGTCAAGGGCCGATAATGACACTGACATCGTCTGCTATATCTTTTTGGAGAGAGGGAAGGTTTAATACCCCTCTATTTGAAAGTGTAAAAGAGGAGCTCGAAAAACGCACAAAAGAAAAACAAGTAATTTACGCCCAAGACGTTTTTGCTGTTACCGCCAAAGGCACTCTTGCGCCTAAACACTGTGCCGTGCTTATCCCCCTTGCAGCCATCTTTTACGGGCTATTTGGCCTGTGGGGATTTACAGTTCTAAACGGCCTCTTTCTTATATTTATAGCTATTTCTCTCTACCGACTTACAAAGAGCATTGTAAAGGGGGAACCGTTTTTGACAATTGTGACTATTTTAATGCTAGGAACACAGACTCTATTTATATTATATGAGCTTTCCTACGACCTGTTTGGCGCATGCCTGATTATTTGCGGTCTGGATATGGCAAGAAAGAAGCCTTTGGGAGGGGCTTTCCTGATGGCCTTTTCCCTCTTCGTAAGGCCATTTAATATCGTCTATATGCCTTTTTTAATTTATATCGCCCTTCTTATGGCAGAAAATAAAGATAGAAAATACACCTTGTTATCCCTTTTTAGCGGTTTTGCCCTAGGGTGTGGGATTTTTGGGATGTACAACCATCTTTTGTGGGGAAGCCCTTTTGTGACCGTATATGATAGGACACCCAACTTTGCTAAGGGGGAGATGGTATTTAAGCCCGCTATAAGCCTCTTTTCTATAAAGGTATTTTTATCTGATTGGTGGGCAAAGCTTTTTGGGCTAAAAAGCGGGTTGCTGCTTTATAACCCTGCTCTCTTAGCGCTTCCATTTATAGCATTTAGAGGATTTTGGAATTTTTGTAAGGTAGAAAAAAGTCTTTTTTTTGGAGGACTTATGCCTGCTTTGCTGCTTTTTGGATATAAATATTGGGGAAGTACTGGATTTGGCAATAGATTTCTCCTTCCGAGTATTTATCTATGGTGTGTCTTAATAGTTTCCTGGGCTTACAAGAAAGGTTATTTGAGAGCTACACGGTAATATCCAATCCACCGCTATCAGAGTCATCCTTGTCCTCTTCCTTTGGACTTACGCCGTGCTTTCCCTTTTTGGGTGTCCTTTTGTATGGAGCTTCGACCCGCTTTTTGCCGGTAGGGACGCTTTTAGCCCTCCTTTCCGTATCCAGGGTTTGAGATTGGGACGCACTTGCTGCCTGTCCTATCGATTGGACCTGAGAGGTTAGTTCACTTCCGCCACCATTGGAATTGGCATCTCCATGCCTGTCTCCGTGCTTAAGGGGAACCGCCGCAGAGCCTTGGCTTATTGCCGGAATCAGTGGAGACGCCATAAAAAGTTTATAGATTCAAACAGTGTGCTAAAATCCCTCGCTTTCTTCCTTTGTTATCGGAATTGATAAGGGTTACACTTAGCTTTTGGGGTAAAATAGGCTTCCAGAGATAGACTTAAAGTGAGTGAGCATATATAACTGCTTCAGATTTCAAGGGAATTTTTTTTATGAGACACCCATATAACATTGATGTTAATGCGTGCTACGGACTGTTGCCAGATGTAAGGTGTTATCTATCTACAACAGATGTTTCAGGGCTTAACCCAAGCTCAATACACTACGGCGGGCAGAGGGCTAGGGTCGTAGTGGAAAACGCAAGAGAGAGTGTGCGCTCTCTCCTGAAAGCAGACGACAAAGATAGAGTGGTGTTTACATCAGGGGCTACTGAAGCAAACAATACAGTCATCCTTTCACTTCTTCTATGTGGAGAAAAGAAAGGTTCTATTGTAACTACCGCTGTAGAACACCCATCGGTGTTGGCTCCTATGAGACTCCTTAAAAAGTTTGGTTATGAGATAATTGAAGTTAAGCCCGACCGGTCTGGATATATAACGGAGGATATGGTTTTAGAGCGCCTAAGAGATGATACCATTTTGGTTTCTATTATGCTGGCCAACAATGAGACAGGGGTTATATATCCTGTAGGTGAAATAGCTAAAAAAATAAAGAGCCACGCTCCCCATGTATTACTTCACTGCGATGCAGCTCAGGCAGTAGGCAAGATAGATGTGAACTTCCAGTCACTCCATGTTGATGCGTTGACTATGTCAGGCCATAAGATAGGATCACTTACCGGAGTTGGCGCTTTGGTGTGGAGATATGATGCTGATATATGCTCCATGATATACGGAGGGGAGCAGGAGTATGGCTGCAGGGCCGGCACTGAAAACGTCACAGGTATAGCCACACTTGGGGTTGCATGCGACTGCGTTAGAGAAAGTTTTTCAGTACGGATTGATACAATGCGCCGTAACAGGGATCTTCTCCTAAGCCTCCTGTCTTCTTCTCTACACGGGATAACGGTACACTGTGAGGGAGTTGAAAGGCTGCCAAATACTTTAAACATCGCCATCCATGGCATCAACGGACAGGATCTTGTTGCAGCGCTTGATCTAGAAGGGGTATATATCTCATCTGGGTCTGCATGTTCTTCAGGT
>RFKT01000114.1 GCA_003694225.1 Candidatus Dadabacteria bacterium | reverse complement strand
TGGTACAACCGCTTATAGTACATCCGGCATACATCGAGATCAACACTCAAGAATCAGCGATTAAAACAACTACAAAAACCCAAAGAGAGCGTTTGCTGCGCCAAGCATAGGCACAGAGAGTATATTTCCCTCTTGAGGCTTGATTAATTCAATCTTTACACTCCGCTCTGGATAGCGGCTCGATATAATAGATGAAAAGAAAGAGTGCATCTCTTCCCAATAGTGAGGCATAAAGTGTGCCTGTGAGCTGTCAAGAGCTATAACTAACTTGTCATAGCCCTCTTTAAGCTCTAAGGCTATAGAGGCATAAGCAAGCGCAGCGGCGTATCTCCCCCCTATCCGTCCTAAATTAGAAGCCATCACAGTAAGCGCTCTGAGCAGGGTGTCTTCTTCAAAGAGACACCGGATATCCTCCTTTCGCCTCTTTAAGAATCCTTTATAATCTCCTTTTGCTAATTCGCTTAGATCCTCGCCGCAAAATTCCACAAGATAGCGGTTTTCCCGCTTAAGAAAATCGGCAATCCTTCGGAAATAATCACTTAGCGGATAGCCTAACCTATTCAATGATCCAGATTCAGATAGCCACACTATCTGCCTGCCAAGCCGCCTCTGAATTCCTCTTCCACATAAAAGAGTTTCGAGATCTAGTGAGTCGCCTTCAATAATATCAAAATCATCTGTTAGATCTTCGGGCAATATAAAAGCATTTCCAGCCTCAGAATTCCTTAGAGTCTCTTCACCTGGCTTAGTGCAAGTTACATTTGCTCCTGTAGATGCGACCATACCTGACCTTGCGCCGGGAATAACTTTCTGGGTAAAGATAGTGTCATTTGTAACAACGAGAGCATTAAAGCTAATCCCTCTGCCCCCAAAAGCCTCAACAAAAGCCTTGCCGATATCATCCCCATCACGGATTGAATCGTTCCAGGGCTCATTCTTTTTATAGAAACCACCTCTATCCTTCCCTGTTACAGTACCGGAGACCCCTTCCAATCCATCAGCAGATAATTTAAGGGGATAATTTTGAAGGGCATTCGACCAAACTATTCCTAAGCCGACTCTTTGGAAAGCACTTGGATTTAACTCTGGAGCTCTTTCAATAGAAAGTGAGATAATATTTTCTATCATCTCAGAAAAACTATCTTCTCTTTTGCCTGACACTACTTCTTTATTGTTAACAATAAAAAGCGGATAAAACTGCGGCGGCATCCTATCACGCACCGCACATAACCCTCCTCTTATATTTGTGCCTCCGATATCGTAAAGGTAGAGAAGTGATTCAGGTACAGGGTCGGATGTGCTTACAGGAATATAGCTTTGAAGCCCTGCAAATCTTTGTCCAGAGCTACAATCGGAAAATGTCCGTTTAGCGGCCTTTTCAAGCTCGCAAAGAAGAGTTTCATATCGATCTCTATCCCACTTATAAAGAGTATCGGCTAAAAGATCTTCCATAATACTCTAAAGGTAATGCCTAAATATAAAAGCAAAGGGGCATTCAGCCGCCAATTTAGCATAGAGAGAAAAAAGGCTCAATTTAAAGAGAGTGCCTCACCAAAGCTCTCATCACTCAATACATCGCGGCTTATAACTATAGCCGATGAACACGGGGAGTTAGGATTGCTCTTTACTACCACCTGAGAAAAATCAGATATAATAAAAACACTACAGCCGTTCTCCCCTGTGGAATGCATTCTAGATGCAAGGTCTATAAGCTTCGCTAATTTTTTAAGATCCATTCCACGAGGAGGCCTCAAAACAACGACACCAACTCCTCCCCGTAAACCCGCTCCTAAGTCTGAACAGCTATCTCCAACTATACAGCTATTAGAGGGAGCTGCTCCCAACAGCTTTGCAGCTTCTTGAAGCCCCTTCCCTGTATAGTCGCTATCTGAAGTCTTTTTTTCGGCATCTCCTAACACAACACGGAAAAACTGCTCTAGTCCATGGTGTTTAACACCATACTGAACCATTACATTTGGAGCGGCGCTGCATACAGCAAGTGGAATCCCCTCCATAAAAGCAGAATTAATAAAATCTAAAACCCCTGGTGAAAGGGTTACAGCCTTATAGAGCTCATCCAGACGCTCTCGCTGTATCCGACTAACCGCCTCGAAAAGCTGCTGAGGGGTAATCTCTTCACCGTAGATATCTGAAAGCGCTCTGCTTAAACAGACACAATCATTATTTAAGCCCTTTCCTAAGCACTCCTTTAAGTTATGCTTTTCCCAATCACAAAAATCGTACCTCTCCCCCAAAAGCTCTCTAAGTGCGAGTGAATATGAACCGAATCTCCCTTCATAAAGAGCTTCATTGCTCTTCTGTATGGTATCATCCATATCAAAAAATAAGCCGCCGTCCCTCCCGACAGTTAATATCAGCAACTGATCGTTGGTAAGCACAGTTACATTTACAGGTTTTGGGGGCAGAGACAGGGGGGTATGCCAAGGCTGCGTCTGAGAAAGAGGAACGTTATTTACAGGCACCCCCTTTGCAATAGCCCCATCTGCTGACGGATACTCTGTCATTTCACTATCCACAGCTATCTCTCACATCAACATAAGCCACTCACAACCGTAAAAAACATCCCTTAGCAAAGAGGAGGCTCAAGAGAGCGATCTCTTAGAGGCACTCTTTGAACATCCAGTTCCAAAAGCCCTATATACTAAGGGTAGGATTTATGCTGACTAAAAGAACAGGTAAAAGATAATCGTTTGCATACGGATATGCTTTAATGCTATCACCTACAAGCTTTCCTATCAATAAATTTTGTAAGTCTTGTTATTGTAGAGCAAAAGATCTATTCTCCCTAACGGAATTCAGCTGTAAATCAATGCTAAAGATTAAGAGAGGTTAAGAACATGAAAGGGAAGGTTCCTCAGATAACCCTTCTGGGCTCAAACTCCGGAAATAACGCAGGAGATGCTGCAATATTGGCATCTATACTGGATATACTCTCCAAAGAGCTTCCAAATGCACTTTTTTATGTTCCGACAACAAACCCTGAATTTATAGCTAAAAACTATGGAGCGTTATATAATGTTATCCCGGTCAATATAATGCCTTGGACAGGAAGTGTAAGACTTTTAGGTATCCCTACCATAAAATGCTTCAGAAAGAGTGATATTGCCCTTATATGCGACGGGATTATTTTTGATGTCAAGCTTTTCAATCCCGCCTTTAACTTTTTAATTACACTGGTTCCCCTTGTGCCGCTTGCAAAAATCTTCGACTGCAAGCTTGTCTGCTACTCGACCGGTATAGGCCCTTTGCAAAGTCCTGCCGGGCAGTGGATGGCAAAGTATGTAATGGAAAACTGCGATCTGCTGATGATGCGGGAGAAAGACAGTCTTGATCTCTGCCGTGCTGTAGGAGTTTCAAAGGAAATTGAGCTTACAGGAGATCCTGCTTTTCTAAACCGTGTTTCTTCTACTGAAAGAGCTTCTGCTATACTAAAAGAGCTTGGAATAGAAAAGGATAATTTTATGGGATTTAATGTCACAAGCTATGTGGACAGATGGCTTGATCCCAACAGCAGACTAAGCGACAAAGCTGCCTTTTTCGACATTGTGCTTGAAGGAATACGGGATGCCTCCAAATTGTGCGGCTTTAAGCCCCTTCTTTTCTCCACTCACCCAATGGATGAAGATATAGCAGTGCGGCTGGCTCAAGCCTTAAATACTGCAGCTATAAGCAGCAGGCAATACCTAAGCCATGACATAATGGCGGTTATGAGAGAGTGCTCCCTCTTTATGGGGATGAGGTTCCACTCTTTGGTGTTTGCTTCCGCTGTGGGAGTTCCAATATTGGGGCTTGTATACGCCCCAAAGGTAAGAAGCTATTTTAGGCTCCTTCAAACAGAACAGTACGGTTTTGAACTGAAAAACATCTCATCAGATCTCCTAAAGGCCTCAATCCAAAAAGCATGGAAAGAGAAGGAAGCAATTAGAGCAAAACAACAAAAAGTGGTTGAAAACCTTAAAAGAGGCGCCAAATCGGCTGCAAGGGTTTTGAAAGAAAGGTATTTCCAAGAATACGCAGTAGCTATGGACAGCCAAAGAGATAATAGAACCATCGCAAAGGCGCACTCTTAAAAGGAACTGAGTGTCACGCATAATTTTTTTTGGCCGTCACCTTACAGGCTCTGCGTCTTGAGAGAGAATATAGCCGTATCTCCCGCTTTTAGAGCGTATCTTAAGCCATTCACCGAACCTTCCAACCACTTCAACTCTTGCTCCTAAACTAAGTTCAGCCAAAGTATATGCCAAAAAAGACGGCTGAGCCATAACACGGGTGTCAGCTATAACCCTATATATTGTGCCGCTCCGGGGGGAATCTCCTTCTCTAACACTCTCCTGTGCCTGCCCGTAGAATGTATCTCCGCTCGGATAAGCCGTATCCTCGGTCCTCCTTTTTCTCCGTTGAATTTTGGCTAATTCTTGATAAAACACTGTCCCTTCTAAAGGGGTCTCTGTGTTAATCTGCTCTTTACGATGAGCCGCTTTTTTAGGGCTCTTAGCATGGGAAGGGGGTGTGGGAGAAGGATTGGAGATTTTTTCTCCTAAGTTATCCTCTTTGTCTTTGCTTTCATTCCGCAAAGCTTCAGGTCTCTTGGGCGGTTTCTTATCTTGAACATCGTAAAGCACCGCATCAACTGTTGTAAGAGATCTAATCCTTAAAGATTGTGGTATATCCAACCTTGCTATCTCTGTAGGAGAAAAGAGAGGAATTATGCT
>RFKT01000113.1 GCA_003694225.1 Candidatus Dadabacteria bacterium | reverse complement strand
CATCCAGACACCTTGCGGAGTTTTGGATGATTGAACCGGAGATGGCGTTTTACTCCTTAGAAGATAATATGAACCTTGCTGAAGAATTTATAAAATATCTCATTAACCATATCCTTGAAAGATGCACCGAAGAGATGGAGTTTTTTGATCGATGGATTGAAAAAGGCATTATCGAATCTGTGAGAAAAGTTGCGGAATCCCATTTCCAAACTATTACCTATACTGAAGCGATAAAGATTCTTGAAAACAGTAAAGAGTCATTTGAATATCCAGTAAAATGGGGGATTGACCTTCAGGCAGAACACGAGAGATACCTTACTGAAAGATACTTCAAATCTCCTCTCTTTGTTACTGACTATCCGAAAGAGATAAAGGCGTTTTATATGCGATTAAATGACGACGGCAAGACTGTAAGAGCTATGGATATGCTGGTGCCAAGAGTAGGAGAACTAATAGGGGGCTCTCAAAGAGAAGAGAGGGAAGATGTGCTGAGACAAAAAATAGCGGATGCAGGTATAGATGAAAAGGATCTGTGGTGGTATCTAGAACTTAGAAAATTTGGCACAGTGCCACATTCGGGATTTGGACTTGGATTTGAAAGGTTTCTAATGTATATAACCGGCATGAAAAATATTCGGGATGTTATACCATTTCCAAGATACCCCGGTTTCGCTGAATTTTAGGCGTTTTATATGATTGTGTTACGGACTTAATTATGACTGAAATAAAAGGCATTATCCTTGCCGGAGGCTCAGGTACAAGGCTATATCCCACAACAAAAGGGGTAAGTAAACAGCTTATACCTATCTACAACAAGCCTATGATCTATTATCCATTGACATCCCTCATGCTGGCAGGAATAAGAGATATATTGTTGATAAGCACCCCTCATGATTCTGAATCATTTCAAAGGCTTCTGGGAGATGGCTCGTGGATCGGGCTCAATATAAGCTATGCTGTGCAAGAAAGCCCGGACGGCATTGCACAAGCGTTTTTAATCGGGAAAAGCTTCCTTAACGGATCAAGGGCTGCCCTAGCGCTCGGAGACAATATCTTCTTTGGACACGGGCTTCCTGAAATCTTTAAAAAGGCGGCTGAGCGTGAGCACGGAGCCACAGTGTTCGGCTACCAGGTAAAAGATCCTGAGAGATATGGCGTTATTGCTTTTGATGATAACGGAAACCCCACTTCAATCATAGAAAAACCGAAAAACCCACCTTCCTCTTATGCTGTCACCGGAATTTATTTCTATGACAACAGGGTAGTGGACTTTGCCGAAACATTAAAGCCTTCGGCAAGGGGAGAGTTGGAGATTACAGATTTAAATGTGCTTTATCTAAACGATGGCTCCCTCTATGCAGAAAAAATGGGCAGAGGTTTTGCATGGTTTGATACAGGCACCTTCGACTCCTTAATGCATGCATCCATCTATGTACAAGCAATAGAAGAAAGGCAGGGAATGATGGTTGCCTGTCCAGAAGAGATCGCCTATAGGCAGGGTTTCATTGGAAAGGAACAGTTAGCTGAGCTTGCCCATGGTCTTTCAAAAAACAGCTATGGACATTATCTAATGGAATTACTTGAGAGCGACTGAATGGAATACAACAGTTGCTACTATAGCTGCTCTTAAGGAGTGGTGATGCTTGATATACACTTTTAGTCTCTACTTTGTACGTATAACAGAATAGATCCTAAATAACCTTTCTGAAAGCTCATAAGGGTCTAAATCAGGGGAAAGAGGCCTACCAGTATAAAGCCCAAATCCCTCCTCAATCTTCCGAAGCTTTTTGAGCATACTCCCTGACATGGCCTTTTTTAATTGGAGCTTAAGGAAGTCTCTCCGGACTTTTCTAATTTCTAGGAGAGATTCAAGATTGCCGAGATTGCTATATATGTTTTCATCTTCCACTGCGCTCTTTGGCTTCCTTGTTTTGCATTGAGGAAGAGCAAATCTTGCCATCCTCCCCGTTACAGAAGATGCATCCACAACCTCGCCAAAGCTTGATGCTTTGCCATCTTCTGAGAGAAGCAGTGCAGTAGCAACTGTATCTTTGCCCACATCTCCTTTTTGCACAGGAATACTAACCAAAAATACTCCGTCTTTAACTTTTCTAAATTCTGCATTTCCCTTTGATATAACTCCGCCTGAGGATATCAAAAGACCAATTGCTTTAATTGGCTTAATTCCCCCACTCGAAACAACTACTTCAACTCTGCCGCTTGAGGCATATGCCCCTACTGTCATAAAAAAAACAAAAACCAGCAAAGTTATCTTATAAACCAGTCGATTCACTGTATCACCTCCTTGATCTCCTTGAGCTGATCTATAACATTGGAATATATCTCTATATCAGCCCTAAGTCTTTGAGTAACTCGGGTAAGTTCCTCCGATCTTTCCACAACATTTGCATCTTCGGATATCTCTGTAGAAGCAAGTCTAGTGTCTGGAAGGCAAGGCCTTCTTACCACATACTTTTTAGAATAAACTGGCTCTCCATCATCTGGATACACAACGAACCTATATGACAAATCTGCCAAAGGAGCTCTTATCTCAACCCAATAAACACTTCTATCACGCTCATCAAGAGTTCCGGAAAGGGGAAGAAAAAGGGCTTTCCCATCCATTACTATCAAAGCCTTAACTGGGAGATCTATTCTGCGAATCTTTGGAAACAATACCTTTAGCTTCATCTTTGTTCCCGGAGAAGGCATCTGGTACCCCTTAATAGGACGGTGCTTCATAACAAGATTTGAGCAAAATCCCGTAGATGAAAAAGCCACTAAAACGGATATAATTGCCGCAAAGAATATTTTATTTCTTCCTTTTATTATCATCTTACAACCTTTTGTACTCTCCATTCTCCTTCTTCACCAGTAAGTATATTGGTAAAAAAGCCTACGACTTCACCTTTTTCTATCTCTTTGCCTGTAAAGCTAAACACAAAGCCTGAGGAAGCAACCCTTATAGGATCGCCTTCTTTTAATTCAGATGTGTAAACTTCATAGGGCCTCCATCCTTCCAATCCTACAATTACAGTTATCTTATTTAGTGCTGGAGAAGAAATCATAACTAAAGGCAAAGTTATACCAGGCAGCAGATCCGAAATAACTCCGTGATACATGCCAGCCTCCAGAAAAGGAAAGGATTTTTTGCCGAAATTCTCCACTTTGCCTTTTCCCACATCTAGATCGTGGTTAGTCTCTTCAATAAAAGAGCTTTCAACACGAGCCTTCGGAGAATTCTTTGGAGATGTGTCTTTTTTTATGAAATAAAATACAGTCGCTATTAACACAATAGAAGCAAGGAATTTAAATAAAGGGAACCGGGGCGGATGAGCAGGGCCTTTTCTGGCTTTAACTTCACCGGGGGAATAAGCCTTCTTATCCGACGAATCTATAAGATCCTCTAGGATCTTATTTACTTTGTCTTCAAGAGGCTCTTGTTCTGATTGTGTAACCTGTTGAGAAGAATCTCTATGGTCTACTTCCCTAGCATCTGGCTTGAGGAGATCAGGCTTTGTGACTTTGTTAACTTCCGAAGGCTGAGAAGTTGGCCTTTCTGTTGCTTGCTCCGTAGATTTTTTAGGAGTTTTCATCTGATTGTCTTCATCCTGACCAATGGCATTTTCTTCATAAGTCAGACCCTGTGCAGCAGTAGAGCTGTTGCGAGCGCTATATGAGGGTATGCCTAGGCGAGCTGATGGCTTATGCGAACTATGACCTATTGGCGAAGCAGCAGATGGTTGAGCCGTGAATTCCCCCGGTTCTGTTTTATCCCTAGGCGGCGCCACCTCAGAAGGATGCCCCGATTTCTTATCTGTAACAACTTCTTTCTCTATCTGAGAAATAAGCCTCCCCTTTGTTTTAATCTCTTTGGTGTCAACCTGAGCAGTATTTGAAGTCTCAACTCTTGAGATACTTTTTAATGGGTGAACAGTTTTTCTTTGGGTAGCAACAGATGTAATATCCTTTTTGCCAGAAAGATAATCCAAAAGCTCTTGGAAGCTTCTGAACCTATCTTTTTTATCGTATGCAATACATTTCATAATTGCTCTTTCAAGCTTTTCTGGGATCTCAGGTGCGAGATCCCCTATCGACTTTAGATTTTCAGGGCGCCTTACTTTAAGCTGTTCAATAAGGGATGCGTCTTCAAACGGATGCTTACCAGACAATAACTCATAAAATGTAACCCCCAGCGAATAAATATCTGCCTGTTCCCTATATTCGACACCCTCCAGCACCTCAGGAGCCATATAATTGAATGTCCCCACCCCCCTTT
>RFKT01000112.1 GCA_003694225.1 Candidatus Dadabacteria bacterium | reverse complement strand
TAGTATACACAGCAGGGGGACAAATCTGTCTTCATTTTTTACATAAAATAAAACTGTGAAGAGATGCTTTTATAAAATTATCAATGAGCTCATATTAACCATACGGCGCAAGAATTACCGGTTATTCAGGGCAATTGTTGATAATCGCTTTTTTTATTTTCTAATCTCTAAACTCTTTGCAAGACAGGCTATCTGGGTCAAAACACCGGAAGGGATAAACTTATGCATAAATCCAATATATCACGGCCAGTTTGCCACCGAAAAAGCCATTCTCAAATATGAGCAAAATGTAAGGGCCATATTAAATAAAATTGTTAAAAAAGGAATGACTGTCTATGATATTGGAGCAAATGTGGGCATCTTTTCTATACTGTGTAGTTTTAAAATCTCTACTAATGGAAAGGTCTTTGCATTCGAACCAGAAAGAAATAATGTCAGGTGTCTGATAAAAACCAAGCGACAAAATCAAATCGACAATCTCGTTATTATTGAACGTTGTGTATCGAACATTTCCGGAACCAAATTGTTCGACCATAGAGGAGGGAGTTTTTCGGGTAGAATAGTTGAAGAGGACTGTCTATCAAGGCATCATAAAATTAGCCCTCTATTATCTCTCTCTCTAGATGATTTTGTTTTTAAACAACACAATCCATTACCTGATGTAATTAAGATTGACGTTGAAGGACATGAATTCAAGGTCATCCAAGGCATGGTGAGCATATAAAAAAAACAAAAGACTATCATCATCTGTGAACTGCACAGAAATCTTTGTGATTCAATCCCTCAATTGTTTCATATACTCACCGAAAACGGCTACGTCTGTTATCTTGTAGATCACTATATTAAAAACGAAGAAACGCCTTTAATCTCTCTGAATAATGCGCATCACATAATTGCAGAGCCGGAAAGGGCTCATAAGATATAAGCGATGTTTCATTGGCAACTTTTCTCCCCAAAAATTTCTTTAATTATTTTATTGGCAAACTAGTCCTACCTTGAGTGCATGAAATTATAAAGTTGTAGGTTCAATACAGTTATTGGAGTAGAATCAATCCCCAACTAGGTAATTAGCAGGGAGTATAAGCCAAGCATATGATTATCTGACAGCTAACAAACTGCTCCCAGATAACTTCCATACGGAACGTGACTAAAAATTCCCGATTACAACCACTTTTAACAGTTATAACTCTACAATTAAATTATATAAAGTGTATAAGAGAGATCCAAAATAAAAATTCAAATTTCTCATATTAGCATCCGAGTTTTACGTACATCCACCCACTAGCCCAAAACGCCTTAACAAGCGCTATTACAATTGGTAAAATACCCATAGTACGCTTGGTTCTAGCCTGCTTTTTTATCTGATCTTTCACTGAGCATAGTTATAAGCACTCATAGAGGCAAGGGTCTGCTGCATTTTTGACCCTAAGATACAGTTACATGAAGGAGATAGAAAAGTGGAGCTGCCTCAGATAGAAGGCATAGGGCGTGATAATGCGAGTATCCGTGACAGAGCACTCCATTCTGAAGGACTTGCAAGGGCCTCATTGCCATATGTCGCCCGCCCGCCTCATGCATTTTACAGGACACTTATCAGGATAACGAGACTTTTCCCTGAAATCACAAAAAAAGTACCTTTAGAGGAAGTATTTTACCCAGATCAAAATACATACCGCCAAAGTTCTATGCCGTACCTCCTTCAGGGAAGAGAAGATGCCTCTTCTGTCCTGATGGTCAGTGGCTTAGGAGTGACTGGCAGGAGTGATTGGAAGGCTTTCGCCGATTTCCTGCATCAGACAACCGACCAAAGTGTGGAGGTGTACTCACTTCCAGGACATGATGGTTACTGGTCAAGCCTTGTATCTGTTACAGCTAATGATTGGTACGATTTCTTCACAGCGCGCGCTCAAGCTTTGGCCGTCAACGGAAAATCACCTATAGCTTGTGTCCACTCAACTGCCGCTACAGCTGCTATAGTTGCATCCGTGAGGCATAGACGTGAATACGGGGAACCGCTCTTTGGAGGAATAATAGCAGTAGCCCCGCCTTTCGGATTGAAAAAATTCAAGCACTCTATGGGACTTAAAATAGTATCAAAACCTGTCACAGAACACCCAGCATGGAGAGGGTGGCACAATATGGGTGCTAAATTTGATCTGGAAAATGTCCTAAAAATAAACGGGGTTAACGGGTCATTATGTTGTTGTAGGTATCTGCCAATTACTGCTTTAGTGCAAATGGACCAAACACGAAATCAGGCCCTGAATTCATTGGAAGAACTTATCGAGCCTGTGTTATTTGTGCAAGGAATGCAAGATAGATTAGTAGATCCCAACTATCTAAAAAAGACAGCAAGCCGGGTAGGCTCAGATGATCTCTCTTTAGCACTACTGGACAAGGGACGCCACTCATGCATGCACGGCCCTTCTGAAGAGGATTTTAAACAGTTGGTAATAAGATGGATTTCTTCTAGGGCAGATCTATTTCTATAACCATTCTATAGCCATTTCTTTTGCTATCACACATCCTGTATGATATATTGCACTATCTATTAAAAATGAATAAAGCCATTACACTATTCTCTGCAGATGAACAAAGATAGCTCCACTGATATAGCTGAAATAGGGCGGAGGATTCTACAAGCGGAAGCAGAAGCTATCAATACCGTCGCTGAAACTCTTGGAGAGCCATTCGTAAAAGCCGTACACACAATTTTGAATGCTCCACCCACAGGAAGAATTGTTGTGTCAGGGATGGGAAAAGCCGGCTTTATAGCGATGAAGATCTCAGCCACATTAGCCAGTACAGGCACCTCGTCTTTCTTCTTGCATCCAGCAGAGGCTGTCCACGGAGATTTGGGAAGATACTCTCAAGATGACATAGCGTTAGTGCTTTCAACCTCTGGGGAAACTCCTGAGATATTAAGGGTCCTTCCAGCTATAAAAAGGGTTGGCTGTCCAATAATAAGCATTACATCTACGGCAGATTCAAGCCTTGCAAAGCATAGCGATGTTGTAATTGAGATCGGAAATATTAAGGAAGCCGGGCCATTGGGGCTAGCACCCACTACATCCACAACTGTAATGCTTGCAGTTGGAGACGCCTTGGCTATGGCAGTGCTGGAACACAAAGGCTTTTCAAAGGAAGAATTTGCCTTTTATCATCCGGGGGGAAGTCTCGGAAGGAAGCTTATGAAGGTAAAAGACCTTATGAGAACCGGTGAGGAAAATGCGGTAGTAGAAGAAAATGTGACGGTAAGGGAGGCAATACATGTCATCACAACCACAAAAGGGCGGCCGGGAGCATGTGCTGTGGTAGATTCATCAGGCATATTAAAGGGGGTATTTACAGATGGGAATTTAAGGAGATGCCTAGAAAGCGGGAAGGATTTCCTAGATAAACCCATAAAAGAAGTAATGGGAAGAAACCCCAAAACAGTAGCCCCTGACAGTCTCGTTGAAGAGGCCTTAAACATTATCTCTAAGCACAAGATCGATCAGTTAATAGTTGTAAGCAAAGATTTCAAGCCGTTGGGGTTATTGGATATTCAAGACATTATGAGCATCAGATGATATAGCTAACACGACATAGCTAACACATTGTAATTACAGGGTTTGTAATTGCAGAAATATCCTTTGAGCTACCTTTTGCAGCACCATTTTATGGTTTTATACAATAACTTTTATGTGTCTACAGTGGATCAACACCTAGAAGGAAACTTCTTGCGGTTTATGCTTTGAGCTAGCTGTTGGAACTCAAGTTTTTATATAGGTTTGTAACATGAACGATTCTAATCAAGCATTTCTTCAGAAATCAGTACATAATTTATTTGCACAATCATTTGCTGCCAACCGCAAATCCAAGATATCCTCTTCAGTGCCTGTGCAGGATCTAGAGTTTGCGGCAGCAGTGCTCTTAGTTGACCTTGCTTCAATCGATCAGAACTTTGACATGGTTGAATATCAAGCAATAGTAAACGGGCTAAATCGAATATTTGGCACTACCCATGAAGAAGTGCAAGAGATGGTCAACAGGGCAAATCGGGTGCTTAAACAGCTTCGCGGCACATCCCGTTTTGGAGAGCTATTGCGCAAGAACCTGCCCGAAACAGAGCGAAAAGCGATAATGGATCTAATAAATGAAGTAATTATGGCTGATGGGAAAGAAGATGGGTACGAAATATATTTAAGGGAAAAATTCAAAGAGATGCTTGGGCTTAGTAAAACCTCATAAGCCGACTCTCATTGCAGAAGGTAAAAATGCGGCATCCCAATTCTTAAATACCGGCTGATATCCCTTGCTTGCTATCGCCTCAGCAACTTCCCGCGGAGAGCGGGTATCGTCAAGTGAAAATTGCGCGTCAGATTCAGGCTCCATTGAATAACCACCGACATCTGTGCGAGATCCAGCAGACATAGCTGTGATTCCAACAGATATCAAACCATCCCTAAGCCATTGGGGCTCTCTTGTTGATATATTTATTCCAACATCTGGTGAAAAAATTCGAAACGCACACACCATCTGGACAAACTCCCTATCCGTAATCGGATGCGAACCGCTCTCTGCCCCGTAAGCCTCCTTAAGCCTTGGGAAAGAGAGAGAAATAGCTGATCTAAACGCCGTCTTTTCCAGATAACGGAGGTGATGTGCCAGTACTGCAGCTTCTTCTCTCCAAGGAGAGAGACCGAAAAGCGCCCCTATGGAGATATTCCTAATACCAGCCGCCGCAACCCTGTCAGGGCAATCCAATCTGTAATCAAAATCCATTTTAAATCCGCCGGTATGCACAGTTTTGTATGTATCTCTGTTGTAAGTCTCTTGGTAAACGGATATACCATCAACTCCCGCTTCGAGATATTCTCGATAAATATCAACTGTTACAGGAAATACCTCAAGGTGAATAGAATCAAAAAGGGGGCGCAACACACAGACTGCATCTTTTATATACGACACTGGCGCCCTCTTGGGAGATTCACCCGTTAAAAGCAATAAATTCCGTATTCCACTCCCTCTTATCACCTCTCCTTCTCTGAAAACCTCATCAAGGGTTAAAGTTCTCCTCCTGATCTTGTTGGGCCTTGAGAATCCGCAATATGTGCAGGTATTCACACATTCATTAGAAATATACAGAGGACAATAAAGAAAGATATTCTTCCCAAATCTGCTTAAGGCTACCTGTCTAGCCCTTTGAGCCATCTCCTCCAAAAACGGCTCTGCCGCTGGAGATATTAAAACTAAAAAGTCAGCAAAAGAGATATAATTTTTTGACAAAACATCTTCTACATCTCTTCTTGATGCTTTCTGTATTACAGAGTGGAGATAGGATCTAATCTCTCTCTCTTTAGTTTCTGTATAAATAGCAGAATACATCTTATTAATCTCTCTAAGGGGGCAATAGGGCAGTATATCAAATCACAGGGCTTTTGACAGTTGGATCTAAGTTTGTTGGGGGCATCTGGGCAGAGTCAGGGGCTGTTCTCATAAAAGGCAGTGACTTTTCCCCAGAGGGATCTGCGCGTCTTTATTGTATTTTTAGCTTTATAATACGAATCATGAGGGTAGTTCGTGCAGGCAAGATGCCTGCGCTCCATATAAAGCATAAGAGAGCCGCGGATCCTTTTCTCTACAGGAAACTAGTATGCTCTCCTGTCAACGGGCAAGTCTCGCCTCTCTCGCAACAAGATCCTTAATCCCCACAAAGCCTTCTACATGCATCATTAACTTTGCAGTGCGGCTTCCAAGCTGTGCAAGGGAGTTTGCATTAGAAAAACTGAAAAGATTAAATTTAATCCTCGGCCATCTTTTCTTAAAATATTCTTTAGAATCTGCATAGGCAAGATCAAATGTCCGAAATCCATACTTTTCTACTAGTAGCGGCAACACAGACAGCCTTTGAGGTGTTTTATCCATTCTGCTTGGAATGACTCTACCTCCAACCTTCTCAACTTCATTAACTATTTCGTCAAACTCACGTTGAACTATATAACTTCTATCCCCATAGGCACTTTCAGGTACGCCCAAACGTGTCAACAGAGCATTAATCTGAGCTGAACCAAAATCCTCCTGAAATAAGCAGGTCAATACCATATCCCGACATACATTGAGACTGCACCTAATATCGACCCCCGGTATAATAGTGATTGGACTTCCCTGCGAAGCCTCAATTAACCGATCCACATACGCCCCAGAGTAAAAATCCGTTACAGCTATTACATCAATTCCCTTTACCTTGGCCAGGCTTATCATGGCTGGCGCGGTATCCAGCCCTTCAATGCCAAAGTAACCACTAGAAGCAGGAGTATGAACTCTTAAATCGACAGTATAGCTCTTCCGCCTCTTGCTGCGTCTTGAAGATACAACTTTTTTTTCAATTTTACCTCTCAAGCTTCTCTTTCTACCCGCCATAGCACTCTCTGAGCAACAAAATTAACTGTTCTTTTCTCTAAAAGACTTGAGCTTTGCCTTCGTAGCCGCCTCAGCACCGTTCTCATCACTCCCCTTTTCCTTGAGGAGGCTCTTTACCGCAGAACGAAGCTCTATTATTTGAGCTTCAATTCTTTCCACATCGCTTCCACTAGGAATATCCGAAAGACTCTCAGCTACCCTCGAAAGCTTGGTAGACATTGCCCCTATTTTGCTCATTAAAAGATCGATTTTTCCTTCTAAAACCTTAATTTCTGTAGAGGTGGGAAGGGATGCCATCTTAATAAATGCCAGCACGCTTGCATCTCCTTTAGGTATGGCATTTTCAAGACCTATAAGCTTAAAGAGAGAGGAAAAATTTACGTCGCTCTTCTCTCGGGTCCTTGCTTGTAATAGTTGCTCTAAGCTTTCCCGCGCCTTGCCCAGCTTGCTGAGATCAACACCAGCAGAAGAGACTGTGGTTTCTTCACTCTCCTCAGAAGAAGATCCCTTTGCTCCTGTCTCTAAACCTCTTTCCTGTTCACTCACTCTCAAAAACCTCGAGAAAATAACGGTAACGTCACCCTAACGTAGATTATGCTGTGATTTTGCCAAGTTGGCAGAATCGACAAGGTCAGATTCTGTCCCTATTCTTTCGACTCAGTAGAAGCTGATTCGGATTCGATTTTTTTTGCTCTTTTAAGTAGTCTCACCTTAAGAATCCTATTATTCTCAACCCCCTCTACCCTAATAGAAACCCCATTGAATGAAATTTCTTCATTTAAGAGAGGTATCTTACCCAACTCATTCAATATAAAGCCCGCAATGGTATGATACTCCCCTTCGGGGAAATCAAAGCCATAATCTTCATTTAGATCATAAATGGAATAACTCCCGTCAACCAAGTATTCGCCAGCCCCTATCATTTCAATCTCTGGGGTGTCACCATTAACATCAAATTCATCTGAGATCTCCCCTACGATCTCTTCCAGCAGATCCTCAATAGTGACTATTCCATCAACGCCTCCGTGTGCATCAAGCACGACAGCCAAATGAACAGCACGCCTCTTCATCTCCTGCAAGAGATCCCCTATTTTCATGGTAACGGGGACAAAATAAGGCAATCTAACAAGGTGATCTATGGAAGCAGAACGTAGCTCTTGCCCGACATAATGTATCAGATCTTTTGCGTAAACAACGCCGCGAATATCATCGAGGTTTTCTCCATAAACCACCAACCGTGAAAAACCGCTATCAATAAAAAGCTCTTTTAGATGCTCAATGCTATCGGTTACCTTTATCGCAACGATATCTTTTCTAGGTGTCATCACCTCTTCCACCAAGGTGTCTGAAAAAGCAAAAACCCCTTGGATCATGTCCGCTTCATCTTCTTCAATCTCACCAGCTTCCTCACTATGTTCAATGATTTCACTAATCTCCTCCGCAGATATCGCTGTTTCCTTCTCAACGGGAGGGCGAAGCCCAAAGGATCTGTATATAGCCCCAGCACCTTGAGAAATCACTTTTCCCAGAGGGATATATAACCAAAAAAATAACTTGAGTAACGGGGAAACATAGCAGAGAGTCCTCTCAGGCCTATGAGAAAAGAGAGCTTTTGCTACCTGTAACACCACAAAAACTGAGAGCCCAACAGCCAACAATCCGACCAATGAAAGGGCCAGAGAAGGGATTCCCTTATATCCCCAAGACACAAAAGTTCCAGAGAGATAAGGCAATTGCGCTACTATGTACCCTAAAAGCAGCACACATATCCATATATAAAAGCTGCACATCACAAGATAACTGTCTGCTTGGTCCAGTATTTCATTGCTTAACCTAGAAAATGGTGATTTTTTCTTTTTGATCTTCTCTATAACGGCTGTGCTGCTCCGTGATATAGCTATAGTGGATATAACGAAGAAAATATAAAGCCCAATAAGCAGAAGCGCCAAAAGCCCTATCCAGATTAAGCTCGTACTGTCACTTTCCATCGGCTTTTAAATAAATCCTGTGCGGAAATAATAAAACCTGAAACCCAATTATTAGGGATATCGATTGAAAGGCGCATTGATTAGTATAACCCTCACACATAACTATAATTATATGATGATTGGAAAGGCGATATGTTGTCAACATTATCCCATAATAAAACTGTGTGAGAAAATACCAAGATCCGGAAAATAGCTGTTAATCCAATTAGTTGCGATCGTATTGTGATGCCACTTATTGTATCGCTTTGAAAAGATATAAAAAACTCTAGCAGCCGCAACAAATTAGCTGCATCTCCCCAAAAGCGTCTTCAAAGGAATTTTTATGGCTGTCAGATTTTGCTTAAAATGCGAATATGCGCTTAAACACATTTTTGTCTTTAGAGGACTAAATGACTGAGCAGATTCCTTCAAGAGAGATCCTGTGGAATATCACACACCCCGCCAATATAATCACAATGTACCTCCTTATGACAATTTCACTGTGTATTGCAGCAGTGGGAGTAATAAAGAGAATAAAGGTATGGCAAGGTGGAAATGGAAAAATCTTTCAAGATAACCCTTTAGCCTATATAAAGGCTTTCTTAATATATGTATTGGGTCAAGCAAAAACCCTCTCTGCTCCCATACAGGGTATCATGCATTCCCTTATATTTATTGGCTTTATAGTTCTTCTCATAGCAACTACATCTGTTTTCATAGAGCACGATCTTGGGATAGAGATTTATAGAGGCAATTATTACCTTGTTATAACACTGCTAAGCGATGTGCTTGGATTTGGCCTTTTAGTTGGCCTTATTATAGCCGCATATAGGCGGTATATCTCTAAACAAAAGATGCTCCACAACCCCGGCTCGGATCTCCTTGTAATAGCCCTGCTAGGACTTCTGATAATTCAAGGGTTTGTTTTAGAAGGAGCGAGAATAGCAGCAACTTCTGATCCGTGGAAGCTTTGGTCTCCGGTTGGATACATTATGTCCGTACCACTATCAGGACTTTCACAAAAGGCGCTTTCCTCAATTCACTTTTATACATGGTGGTTCCATACAATCACGGTCTTCGTTTCAATTGCGATATTTCCTTACACAAAGCTCTTTCATATTATATCCACCCCGCTAAACCTTATGGCAAACGCATCAAACGTTAAGGGAAAGCTTCCTCCTATGGCGGATATCAGCACACTTATTGAGGAAGCTGAAGAGGAAGACTTTTCTCTTGGATACGGAAAGATAACTGACTATTCATCGAAAAACCTACTGGATCTGGATGCCTGCACAGAATGCGGGCGATGCCAAGATGCATGCCCGGCATATGCCACAGGAAAGCCCCTATCTCCAAAATGGGTTATTTTAGATACCAAAAGCCATATGCGTGCCATTGCAGCGAAAAATGAAGAGACATCACTCCCCCGCTTCCTCAACAATATAGATTCTATGCTAACTAGAAGGCTTGAGCTTCCCCTTAGCGGCCTTACAGAAGATGGAAACGGCGCATTTGTGTCAAAAAACGGGGGAAAACACAGAGCAGACAATGAAGGGGTGCAAAAAAGCCTCATCTCGGCCGGCTCTAACTCTGAAGCACTAATCTGCGGTGAAGTTATCTCCCGGGAAAGCTTTGAATCGTGCACCACCTGCGGAGCCTGCGTAGAGGTATGCCCTGCTGGAATTGACCACATAGATCATATAATACAAAACCGGCGGTATTCAGTAATGATTGGGGGTGAGGTTAACAGAGAAGCACAAAGTATGCTTAGGGCACTTGAAAATAGGGGCAACCCGTATGGGCCTCAGGAAGACAGGACAAAGTGGTGCGAGGGGCTTGATGTCCCTGTTATTGAAGAAGGTGGAAGCTGTGATGTGCTTTACTGGGTAGGATGCGCTACAGCCTTTGATCCTGAAAAACAAAAGATAGGCAGAGCTTTGGTTAAGATAATGAGGGCTTCAGGTATAAATTTTGGAATACTAGGCACAAAGGAAAGGTGCACGGGAGATCATGCAAGGAGATTGGGAGAAGAGAATTTGTTTCAGACTCTCGCAAAGGAAAATATAGCTGTATTAAATTCCATTAAATGTAGTTCGATTGTCACTAACTGCCCTCACTGTTATAACACGCTCCTTAAGGAATACCCTGACTACGGGTTACGTAAAAATATACCTGTGATTCACCACTCCGCTCTAATTGAAAGACTCTTATCTGAAGGGAAGTTAAAATTATCACCTAATAGCGATAACTCTGTAACGTTTCATGATCCATGCTATCTAGGGAGGCATAATGGGATTTATGATGCCCCAAGAGCCGTCATTTCTGCCGCAACAATATCTGCCCCGAAAGAGATGCCTATGTCTAAATCAGATGCGATGTGCTGCGGGGCGGGAGGCGGGCATTTTTGGATGGACCTTAAAATAGGTGAGCGGATAAATACAGAAAGGGCAAAACAGGCCGTAGGTACAGGAGCGAGCTGCATAGCGACCGGATGCCCATTCTGCAAACATATGCTCCAAGACGGATTGAAGCTGCTTGATGCAGAAGAAAAGATGGAAGTAAAAGATATCGCTGAGATAGTAGCTGAAAGGCTCTAGCTGTCAATAGTCACGCTTAGGTTCCTTCTTTCTAATATAGCCGTGCTACCTATGCCTCCGGTATATTTGTCACCTATGTGGCCGGTATGTACCGCTGCAGATTGCTGATTGCAGAATGCGCGCACCCTACCTGCCCGAAGCTACCTCTGCAGGCTAGAAGCCTGTGCTCCATAGGTGGGGATGCGGCAGTCCTTTGCTAAAGAAGAGAAGCTAGCCAGTCCCTGAGCCAGTGAATAGAGATCAGCTTTCCACCGTCAGCTTTCAGCTTCTGCTGCTGACAGACCATTGCTGTAGCTGATTGCAAACTGCTAGCATCTTGCCTCCTCAAAGCTCTATATGCAGACAAGAGTCTAGCGCTTCATAGATGAAGGTGCGAGGTCACTTTGCTATAAATTTCTTACATATATCTCCGGCATAATCTGTTACACATGTGACGGGTTGTTCACGGCGCAAGAAAAAGGGCTTCAAAGAAGCCCTTTTTCTTGCGATATCCCAGCTACAAGCAGATAGCTGCAGTGGGAATTGCGATAAGGATTTACAGTACAGCTTCCTTTAACGCTTTAGAAGCCGTAAATTTAATCCTCTTCTTTGCAGGAATATGGATCGGCTCTCCTGTAGCAGGATTCCTACCCATTCTTGCCTTTGACTTCCTTACATACATCTTTCCAAGCCCCATAAGAGGTATCCTATACCCCTTCTTTAGGCATTCAGAGATAAGGGCATTAAGATCCTCACAGAGCTCCTTAGCTTGAGAGCGCTTCTCAAGGCCACAAAAGCCCATTACATTGTCATACCACTCTGTTAAGGTATAGCTTAGAGTTGCCCTGTTCTTCGGAACAGAAGCTCTCCTGACCTTCCTTATAACGGGCTTAGTAGCTTTCTTGGCAGCCCTGGATGTTGCCCTTGTAGTTGTTTTTTTGGTAGCTCTTTTGGCAGATGCCCTCTTAGCAGTTGTCTTCCTAGAGGCGGCTCTACCTGTAGAGCGTTTTGTCTTAGTTGATTTTCTGGCCACTTTTCTTGCCATTTGCACTCCCTCATTTAATTCTAAATGTTCAATAACTAATTACCCACTAACATTTCCCAACAGCCAAGAACATGCTCAGCAAGCTGGGAATCTCAGGTAAGCCTCCAAACCAACTGGAGCTTTACCCAACTAGCACACCAATTACAGGTTATTACCCATAGCCTGCAACGGTCTGCTATAAGTGAATTCTAAATGCGTTAGTATTCACCGATATGAAATATAGGGATCATTTAATAAGAGATCAATAAAAAAAAGCGATTTTTTCGAGAAAAAATGAAGATTTTCATTCTCAAGCCACTAAGCGCCTAGGGTAAAAATTACTCGTCCTGCCATTAGCAGAAAGCATGAACATCACACCTCGGCCTCATCAAGCATAGCCTCTTTAAGGGCGCAAAGGAGGGAAATGTTGTCAGAATGGCCGCTCATGCTGGCTGAAACCTTGCCTTTAATAGGCCTTCCCAAGAGGTACAAATCCCCTATCACATCCAAAATTTTATGCCTTACAGGCTCGTCAGTATACCTTAAGTCGCAGTTAATTGGGCCATTTTCGCCAAAAAGCACAAAGTTATCAAACCGCCCTCCTAATGCGAGACCCTGCTTTTGAAGGTGTTCCACATCTCTCACAAACCCAAATGTGCGAGCTTTTGCAATCTCTGTCTTATATCCTTCAACCCCTCCACTAAGCTCAAACACATACCGCTGTTCTCCAAGGGGGAAAGGGTATTTTAGGGTATAGTCAATAATAAAACTGTCTGCTGGTTCTATAGCAATAAATTCCTTGCCATTATCCACCCTGACGGGCTTCCGCACATCAATTTCATACCACTCACCGTCCTGCTCCTCAATGCCAACATCTTCTATCAGCTCGCAAAATTTTATTGCAGAACCGTCCATAACCGGAACTTCGCCGTTGCATTTTACCAGCAAATTGCATATGCCATAAGCATGAAGCGCTGACATCAGATGCTCTACAGTGCTAGCTTGCGCATCGCCGCATTTAAGAGTAGTGGCATAACCCGTAGACTCAACAAAATCGACATAAGCCGGCACAACAGACATTGAAGAGAGCTCAGCAAAGTGAATACCGCTATTAGGCGGAAGAGGCTCAAATATCAAACCGCTCTTTGCACCACTATGAAGCCCTTGACCATACAGAAGAGCGCTGTTTTTAAGAGTCCTCTGCGGTATGCGCCTTCCCCGCCAAGACCGTTTGCCAAAGGCGGCTTTCGTAAGAGGATTCGTGCCTATCTTCGGTATGCCCTTACCCATCCCAGCCTTTTCCTTTGCAATTTTCCTAGGCTGTTTTTGTTGCCAACGCCCTTTCCCTCCATTTTCTATGCATCTTTTAGCCGCATCCAGGACAAGATTAAGATCAAGAGGCTTTTCTATAAAATCTGCGGCGCCTAATTTTGTTGCTTTCATAGCCGAGGCTATTGTTGCGTGACCGCTAATCATTACCACAGGCAGATTTGGGTATTTGTCCTTAATCTCAACCAGCGTTTCTATCCCATCCTTACCCGGAAGCCATATATCCAAAAACACAAGGGAAGGTGACATGGATTCTATAAGATCAAACGCATCTTCCGCATTTCCCGCAGAAACAGTTATATACCCCTCATCCGAGAATATCCCCTCAAAGGCTTTGCAGATACCTTCCTCGTCATCAACTATCAATATGACAGGCGGGCTGGCCTTTTGATCTAAATTACAGCCGATAGCGCTCATCTCCCTCCTTTACTCCATAAAATTGCTTATATACCTCGCACTTTTTGAAAGTATTGTACACCTTCTCTCTGCCCCAACGCTAACCAAACTTATCGGAACGCCTATTATCTCAGAAATAGTGCTTAAATAGAGCCTTGCATTAGCAGGGAGATCCTGCCATTTATGGGCAGATGAAATATCCTCTTCCCATCCGTTAAGACTCATATACACAGGCTCAACCCTCTCTAAATCCTGGACAAGTGCCGGAAAATCAACACATTCTCTCCCATCAAGTTTATACGCTACACAGATATGTAACTTCTCTATCCCTGACAACACATCAAGCTTTGTAATAGCAAGTGAATTTAGACCGTTTAATCCTACAGATCTTTTCATAGCTACACAATCAAACCAGCCGCACCTTCTGGGACGGTTCGTTACAGTGCCGTATTCATTACCTTTATCCCGCAAAAGATCTCCCATTTCACCCTTCAGCTCAGTAGGAAATGGCCCTGCGCCTACCCTGCTGCAGTATGCCTTAGCCACACCCAACACATAATTTATACAGTGAGGGCCTATTCCACATCCTGTAGTAATCGCTCCGGCAATGGTATTTGAAGAGGTAACATAAGGGAGTGTGCCAAACGTCTGATCTAAGAGCGTTCCCTGAGCTCCCTCAAACACCACTTTCTTCTCCTGCACAACAGCCCTGTTTATGATATGACTTACATCCCCGATAAAAGGCACTATAACCTCTGCCACCCGCTCAAGCCTGCCCCATAGAGCGTCAAAACTCACCTCCTCGTCACTGCCTAAAACACGGCTTAAATAGAGGTTTTTTTCCGCTACAACCTTTTGAAGCTTGATTTTTAGAGTCTTTAAATCGCAAAGCTCTGCCACAGCAACGCCTGTGCGGTGCGCACGATCCTCATATGCAGGGCCAATCCCTCTACCCGTCGTCCCTATCTTACTGTCCCCCCTCGCCCTTTCCCGAGCCTTATCTATTGCTATATGGTAATCAAGTATCAGATGGGAGCTTCTATCTATTGTAAGCCTTTTAGGAGTAAGGTGGACCCCTCTGTCCCGAAGCTCCTGAACCTCACTCTCAAACACCCACGGGTTAAGAACCACACCGGCTCCTATAAGTCCGTGCGCACTTTCACGAAGCACCCCCGAAGGTATAACACTTAGCTTTGTGGTAGTCCCATTTACCACAAGGGTATGCCCCGCAT
>RFKT01000111.1 GCA_003694225.1 Candidatus Dadabacteria bacterium | reverse complement strand
GATTATAGGCCGATATATCTATGAGGATCTATTCAAAGGTGGAGAAACAGCTCCAAGTAAAGATAAGCTTTCAGGCCTTATCTATGTGCTGAAAAATCACGATATAAACGCCCTTATAGAGGTTGCAGGAGAAAGGCACATTTCAATTGCAAGATCTGTTGAGCTTTACAGGCAGTTGCTCGCTGCCGGGGTGCCGCCTGAAGCGGCGGAGATTGTGTCTATAGATGAATCTGGTACAGGAGATGCTACAACGGTGGAGTTATATAGTGAAGCAGGGGAAGAAGGATAACACAAATTACGATAAAGGGCCTCAGATATGGCTTCTTATCTTTGCTGACATCGTCACTCTTGTGCTCTGCTTTTTTATTGCGTTGGCAAAGATTCATGGGGCTAATGGGGCGAATAAAGAGGCGGCTTTAAAACGCAGTAATGGCACTTATATTGCAGAATATCACGGTGGAAATGCTGTAAGCGCCCCGCCAGCGCTTTTTTCGAGGGATGAGATCCTTGCTGGAAAGGTTGGAGAGGCGCTTAAGGCTCAGCTAAAAAATACTATGATATCAAATGATTACAAGGTGAAAGGGGCTGTGATAGAGACATGTTCAGATGCGTATCAAAGAGAGCCTGAAAAGGAGTGGTTTTTCTCTGTCAACTACTCGCTAGAGGTAGAGCGACAACTTTTTGACGCGTTTGGCAGAGAGATATCTCTAAAAAGAAGGATTGTTGGACCTTTTTGCACGGTAATTAAGGGAATTGGACAAAGCAGTGGGTATGTAGCTTCGGTAAGGTTAATTGCTGAACGGGGTTAACAATAATAAGGGTTTTAAGATGGCAGAAGAAGAGGAAGCCCAAGAGCAGCAGGAAGAACAGGAAGCTGCGGAAAAAAAGAAAGGTGACAAGACAAAGGCTATCCTTGTTGCCATGAGCGCATCCTTTGTCATGGTTGGGCTTATAGTGCTTGGGCTTTTTTTATTTAACAGGCCTCAGGAAAATGTATTATCTGTAGATGCGGCACAAGACTATGAAGAAGGTCCTCAACTTGTTGAAGAGGGAACTGGCGATGAGGATGCTCTCGAGGAGGATGAAGAGCCCCTAGGCGCTATTTTCCCCCTTGAGACCTTTGTTGTGAATCTCTCTGGAGGTGGTTTTATCAGGGTACAGGTTCAGCTTGAGTTTAAGAGCAGGTATGTGCCAAAGCGGTTTATACTAAAGCTTGTTCCGTTAAGGGATGCAATCATAAGCCTTCTTTCTGTAAAACGGAAGGAAGATCTATTGAATCTAACGGGAAAGGATGATCTGAAGCTTGAAATCCTGGAAGTCGCAAATGCGGCTTTAGGGAAGGAATACATTGAAAACGTGTATTTCACGCAATTTATCGTAAGGTGAGGCTAGAGAGTTATGGATCAGATCCTATCGCAGGATGAGATTAATTCCCTTCTTCGCGGTCTTTCTGAGGGCGAAGGGGATCAGGAAGGGACAGAAGCGGATGAGCTTGCTCCCGGCATAAAGAAGTTTGATCTTGCAAGCCAAGAGAGAATTATCCGTGGGCGTATGCCTACTATGGAGCTTATCCATGATAGGTTCTGCAGGCAGTTCAGAAATCAGATAAGCAAATTTCTCGGCAGGACATGCTTTGTTAATGTCGGCGGGATAGAGATGGTTAAATACGGCATCTTTATGAAGAAGCTAGCGCTTCCTTCATCTTTGCATATCTACAGGATGCCGCCTCTTTTGGGATATGCCCTTCTTGTTGTCTCTTCTTCCTTGGTGTTTAGCATTATTGAAACACTCTTTGGGGGCAGCGGTCAGGGAAGAGTAAGGGTTGACGGCAGGGAATTTACAGCTATTGAAAGCAGGCTTATAGGCAAGGTCGTTCTTATGGCGCTAGATACTCTGAAGGAAGCGTGGGCTCCGATGCATCCTGTTGACTTTGTGTATGTTAGATCGGAGTTTAACCCACTTGCTGTAGCTATCTGCCCGCCAACTGACGTGGTGATAATAGTGACTATAGAGGTTGAACTTGAACAGGAGAGCGCTACTATTACCTTATGTATCCCATACGCCACCATTGAGCCGCTCCGCCAGAAATTGGCGACAGGGTTTCAGAGCACCCGTCTTGAGATGGACGCTACACACAAAGAGAGGCTTGAACACAGCATTCGCGAGACAAAGGCAAATGTAAGCGTTGAGCTTGCAAGGGGATCCATTTTAGTAAAGGATCTCTTAAAGCTCAATGAAGGAGATATTATAACTACAGATACAAATCCTACGGATGAAGCAATCATTAAAGTGGAAGGTACTCCGAAGTACTATGGATATGTAGGAAACTATCGTGGACAGCGCGCAGTGAGGGTTACAAGGGAGATTCCAGAGCAGGATATAATAGATATGTTTGAAAAGTAGGAGGTGATATGGCTGACGAAAATGATGAGATGCAGGAAGGTCAAGAAGGACAGGAAAGAGCGGAAGACGCCGGCATATCAGAGGATTTGGAGAAGGTAGCTGAAGCTGCAGAAGGTGTAGCTGAAGCTGCAGGTGAGGCTGCTCAGGCTGAAAAGCCTGCACGAACCCTCGATTTTCTGATGGATGTGTCTCTCGAGGTGACGGTTGAGGTGGGAAGAACCCGAATGACCGTCCAAAATCTCCTCCAGTTAGGTCAAGGCTCTGTAGTTGAGCTTACCAAACTTGCTGGAGAACCCCTTGATATCTTCGTAAACGGAAAGCAAGTAGCTAGAGGTGAGGCGGTAATAGTTAATGAGAAGTTTGGTGTTCGTTTAACGGATATCATTGCGCCTGAAGACAGAATAGGGGAGTTGGCAGAGGTGTGAAAAAGAAGCTTTGTGTCGTCTTAAGCATAGTGGTTGTTCTGTTCTCGGCAGAGGCGATTGCTGCCCCTAAAAGTAATTCCTCTCAAGATGGGATAAAAAGGGCACAGAATATATCGCGTTTCGTTAAAGAGCACCAGAAAGAAAAGGGGGTGACAGAAGGCTCTATGGGAGAAGGGGAACAGCTGCTTGGAGTGATTGAGGTTCTGTGCATTATGGCAGGTCTGGTTATCCTCGTCGGGTATGGATTGCGCAAAAGGATGGGAAAGCGCAACGGTGGCGGAAGAATAGAAGTTATAGAACGCGCTGCAATTTCTCCAAAAAGCTACCTTGCCCTTGTTCGTGTGGAAGGAAGAAAGGTTTTAGTGTGCTTTTCTGGCGATTCGGTATCAATGCTTGAGCTTGACGCAAAGAAAGCTGGTTTTTATTCGGTTCTTGAGGAAGAATGCAAAAGAGATTTAAGGTCAGCTTAGCGGCGGTATGCCTTATCATTTTTTTTATCGTTGCGGCAGCGGGGATGGCTTATGGAGAGGAGGTGTCTGCGCCGGCGCTTTCTATTAAGATAGGCGATACAGAGCTGGCTGCTGGAGGCGGAATCTCGTCAACCCTTAAGCTAGTATTTCTCATATCCGCTATAACGTTTCTTCCCGCCGCTATTCTTACTATGACATGCTTTACCCGGATTGCTGTGGTGCTTAGCATGACAAGAATGTCTTTAGGGGTACAGCAAATACCACCAAATACTGTTATTACCGGTTTGGCGCTTTTTCTAACTATAGCGATATTAAACCCTGTGTTCCAGAGGATGTATGATGAGGGCATTAAGCCTTATATAGATGGACAGATGGCAGAAGGAGAGGCTTTCCAAAAAACATTTGCACCCCTTAAGAAATTTCTGATTAGGCATTCAAGGGATAAGGATATAGGGATGTTCCTTCGGATAACCAAATCAGAGGTCCCTGAGGATGTAAATGACATACCGCTTTTTGTTGCAGCTCCCGCATTTGTTATCAGCGAGCTTATGACAGCATTTCAGATAGCATTTATTATAGCTTTGCCGTTTCTGGTGCTGGATATGGTTGTATCATCTGTGCTCACTTCTATGAGCATGATTACTTTGCCTCCTGTTGTAATATCACTTCCTCTGAAACTTATGCTTTTTGTCCTCGTTGACGGATGGCATCTGATTATAGGATCGCTTATAGAAACTTATCATGTCGCTTAAGGAAGGATATGGATATAGGCGCATACATACATTTGGCTGAGAGGGGGATCGAAACAGCTGTGTGGGTTTCGGCTCCTGTATTAGTATTAGGCTTGGTAGCGGGGCTAGCGGTAAGCATATTTCAAGCGGCAACCCAGATTAACGATGCAGCACTTGCATTTATCCCCAAGATAGGGGCGGTCATAGTAGCACTTGTTTTGTTTGGACCGTTTATGCTCTCTTCTTTGATTGAGTTTACTAAATGGGCCTATGGAACTATCCCCTCCATATCTCCATAAGGAGTAAAATACAGTGGAAAACTTTCACTTAAAGCTCCCTATATATTTCCTTCAGCACCTTGATGTCGTGTGGACATTTTTCCTTCTGGTATCGAGGTTTACAGCTATGTTTCTTTCCCTTCCAGGCATAGGAGGAGGGGTAAGGGGGCTTATGATTAGGATGCCGGCGGTGTTTGTGCTGAGCGCTGTATCGCTTAAGTCCTCTCCTACAGCCCCTTTGCCGGAGAACTTAGTCCTTCTGTTTGTTGAGCTTGCAGCTGAGTTTCTCTTGGGCTTTGTTGTCGGAATTATCCCCGCATTCGTCATTCATGGAGCGCAGATGGGAGCAACCCTTGCGAGCAACACTATGGGACTTGGCATGGCGCAGATGATAGATCCATCTTCAGGGCAGAACATGCCATCACTTGCCAAGCTTCAGGGGGATCTTATGATGGTGCTCTTTTTGCTTCTTGGAGGGCACTACTATGTGCTCGAGGCTATTTCAGGGCTGAATGGCCATATAGCTCCCGGTATGTTTACTTTGGAAGGCGCATCTATATCACTTCTTATAGACCTCACAAGTGCTATATTTAAGGCTGGTGTGATGATTTCCGCGCCGGTTATGATCGCTTTGCTTTTGGCTCAATTTGTAATGGGGATAATATCTAAGTCTGTTCCAACAGTGAATATATTTATCATAAGTTTTCCTCTTACTATTGGCATAGGGTTAATCCTCTCAGGGATTGCCCTGCCTGAGGTTGCAAGATACGCGATGGGACAGTTTTATGGGGTTGAAAACGGCATATCAGCTGTAATAGCTAATTCGGCTGCATATAAGTAGTTAGTTGATAACATTAACACTAAAAGTGTTACCCATCTTTCAGTATGTACCCAGCTTCTGTAGTCGCTTGACGATAGCTGTTTTGATAGCCGGGCTGGACGTTGGGGAAAGCGCACTGGACAGATTATTGACACACAGTCAAAAAAGATATCGTAACCCCCCCATTTCTTAATTAACCGCTTGTAATATCAAGGGGTTATAGCGTAGTAGGAGGGCATACACTTTGCAAATTTAAAGATGGCGCTACTGTGATCGGTGCGCCTGCCAAAGAGATTTTTTTGATAATACTGGCCTATGGCTGAATATTCTACCCCGGAAGAACGCACTGAGATGCCTACCGCCAAGCGGATGGAGAAGCTGCGCGAGGAAGGAGCAGTGCACTCAAGTAATGAGGTTGCTGTTGTGGCATCTCTTATAGCAGGGTTTATTGCCCTTCAACTTGTGTGGAGCTGGATATGGCAGGATATGAAGCTTATCTTTATCAAGTCATTTCGAGCAGTATCTGCAACTGAGCCACTTGAGATACCTCAGGTGTATGGCGGCTTTTTGTGGCTTTTAAGGATGGTAGGGCCTGAGGTCTTTTTTATAGTTTTTATTGTGTCTCTTGTTGCATCCCTTTCAGTCATGCTTCAAACGAAGTGGAACATTAAGAAAAAAAAGCTCGATATCAAGTTTAGCAAACTTAACCCTATTGGAGGAATTACAAGGATATTTTCGATCAATGGCGTAGTCAGCACCCTTAAGGCAATTTTGAAGCTTATAATAATTCTTCCTATCGGTTATTTCGGGCTTAAGGGGCTCATTCCTAATATGGTTTCTCTGATCCATACGACAGTGTCTGCTGTTCTTGTATTTACAAGTCATGCTATCGTCTCTCTCTTTTGGAAATTTGCCTACATATTTATTGCGATCGCTGTTTTTGATTATTTCTGGACTAAACATCAGTGGCTGAAGCAAAACAAGATGACCAAACAGGAAGTAAAGGATGAGAAGAAGTCCATTGAAGGTGACGAAGAAACAAGGCGAAAGATAGCGGCAAAGGGACTTGAGAGGATAGCGCAAAGAATTTTTACAAGCGTGCCTCAGGCAGATGTCGTAATTACAAACCCTACACACTATGCAGTGGCGTTAAAGTATGACAAAGACGAAATGCCTGCTCCAGAAATAGTCGCAAAAGGTGCTGGGTTTGTTGCATTGAGGATTAAAGAGATAGCAAAGGATGCTAATGTTCCAATTGTGGAAAGGAAGCCGCTGGCTCGGGCTCTTTATCACTCGGGAGAGGTAGGGAAAACGATACCGTATGAGCTTTATAAGGCAGTGGCAGAAGTGATCGCCTATGTATATAGGCTTAAAAATCCTTGGGCATACAGAGACTATGATCAGCAGGGCCAAGGTGGGCGAGACACAGTGCAACAGTGAAATTGTTGGGTAATGAGGTATGGAAGCAGCAATAAAGAAATCAGCATTTAAACAGGTTTCCGTCCCTGCTGCTCTTGTGGGGATATTGATAGTGTTGGTGATACCTATTCCCACTCAGCTTTTGGATGTGCTTTTGGCAACAAGCATAACAATATCGTTGGTTGTGTTGTTTGTCTCGCTTTTTATGGACAAGATATTGGAGTTTTCCTCTTTTCCTGCTTTGCTCCTTCTTACTACACTCTTTAGGCTTTCTATGAATGTGGCATCTACGAGGCTTATATTGCTGCATGGAGATAAAGGACTTGCCGCCGCGGGGCACGTGATAGAAGCGTTTGGAAGCTTTGTAGTTGGTGGAAATTACGCTGTTGGGATAGTTATATTCATAGCGATAAGTATCGTAAATTTAAAGGTCATTACAAAAGGTTCCGGCAGGATTGCGGAGGTTGCGGCAAGGTTCACACTAGATGCTATGCCGGGTAAACAGATGGCAATAGACTCGGATCTCAACACGGGAATCATCAATGAAGATGAGGCAAAGGCGCGAAGGAAAGAACTGGCGCGCGAAGCGGAATTTTATGGGGCTATGGATGGTGCCGCAAAGTTTGTAAGTGGAGATGCCATAGCAGGAGTGTTTATTACAGGGATTAATATATTGGGTGGCTTTTTTATTGGGATTGTCCAAAAGGGCATGGATTGGAGAGATGCGGCGGAAACATACACGATCCTTACTATCGGTGACGGACTTGTAAGCCAGATCCCATCTATTATTATCTCTACTGCAGCTGGGTTAATAGTTGCCAGGGCGGCTTCTGGGGAGGATTTGGGCACAGAGGTGCTCGGACAGCTTTCAACTTCAGATAAGCCTCTATTTCTGGCTTCGACAGTGTGCTTAGGGTTCGGGCTTATACCAGGGCTTCCATTTGTGCCTTTTGTAGTTTTAGGTTGCACGATGTTTGGGTTGGGAATGGTGCGCAGGAAGGTTTTGTCTAAGCTTCAAGAAGGAAAAGAAGAAAAGGAGGGTTCTGTTGAAACAGGTGAAAGTGGTGAACCTCTTCCCGGGAGTACAGAAGAGGTTACCCGGCTTCTTAGTCTTGACACACTGGAGCTTGAAGTTGGTTATGAGCTTGTAAGCCTTGTTGAGGGAGGAGGGGATCTGATTGATAGGATACGATCCCTTCGTAGGCAATTTGCTGTTGAGTACGGTTTTATTGTTCCGCCTATACATATTCGAGATAACGTAAGGTTGAATCCTACGG
>RFKT01000110.1 GCA_003694225.1 Candidatus Dadabacteria bacterium | reverse complement strand
GGATCACCTATCTAAACGGGGGTTTGACCAGGCTGCTAGAGAGCTCCTTTTAGCCCAGGCATCCGACTGGCCCACTATGATGACCAGAAAAATATATCCCCAATATGCCCGCAAACGGGTTACAGAACATATTTTAGAATTTAGACGTCTTTACGAAGAGTTACGGCTTCACCAGGTCGATGAAGGCTTACTAAGAAAAACTGAAAGCCAACACCCCTTATTCCCCTCCCTAGAAATAAACGATTGGATCTATCCCGAGTCCAACCCTACGGAGACGGTGTCCCCTCATCAGACGTAGGTGTCGGAGCCTTAGAGCCATCAGAGTTAGATTTTACTTGATTTGATACAGGATCAAGCTTACTTTCATCCACCTTCCCGCTCCCCACCTCTTTCTTCTTATCGTCTTTTTCCGGAGAGGCGCCGGTAGATGGCAAACCATTCTTCTTAGGAGCAGGGGGGTGATCCAGCTGATATATATAATCGGCTAAGAGAGCTGCCCTCTGATCACCCATTTTTTGAGCTATAGACAAAGCCTTTTTCAGATCCTCTCTCGCCCTATCTTTGTTGTCTTGAGCCCTATAAAGACCCGCCCTTTGCACATAAGCATCGATATTACCAGGTTCCAAACGCAACACCTCGTTTAATTGCTCAATAGCTCCCCTTGTATTGCCGGATGAATTCTCTAAATCTGCTAACATCAAGCGCGAATCTATCTCTATGCGCTTCCTGGCTGCCAAAAGGGTTTCCTTGTCTTCTCCCTCTTTAGGCTCCACAGGCCTGTGAGCATACTCTATGGCCTCATTCAATAATTTACGTGTCTCTTCAAGCTTACCTTCCAACCTCAAAGTTGAGGCTAATTCCTGGATAGCAAACCCGTAATGAGGATCAATCTCCAAGGCTTTGCGAAGGACTTTCTCAGAACGAGATAACCAATCTTTTACAGCCTCTTCCTTATCTTTATTCAGAAGAAAAGTCACCGCCTTTTGCCGGTAAAAATGTCCCAAATTCGCAAGTGCCGCCGTATCTTCCGGGTTCTTTTCCACTTCCCCCCGCCAATGATCGATTTCTGATTGCAACTGATCTACGGGTTTTTGCACTATATTTTGCTCTTCTTTTGGTAAATAAGCGTTCAAATTTGTACACATTATCCCGGATGACAAACAAAAAATAGCCACCAAAAAACCAACCCCTAGCTTGATAAATAAGGTTCTGCGTCTTTCTATGGGGCTGATCTTTTTATCCTCTTCGTCTTTTTTCTTAGGAACATCGGTTTTCGAAACCCGCAGCTTCCGCGACATCTTTTACATCTCCTAACCATGTTAAGCTGAGTCCTTCGTCCTCAGCGGGCATGTTAAGCTGAGTCCTTCGTCCTCAGCAGGCATGTTAAGCTGAGTCCTTCAGCCTCTCCAGCATATATATCTACTAAAACCTATTATGTCAAATCTTCCGTCTGCTCAGATCAAAACAGTAAACTCTATGCAACTTACCCATAAATAAGCTCTATAACCCCAAAGAAACAAGACAATCCAGCCCAAAATTATCAAATACCAACAACCGCCGTGAAAGCCGATTAGCCTTCAATCAAAAAACTATGAATAGCTTCCGAAGAAATATCCTCATTCCCCAGATTTTCTCTAAGCTTACGAATAGCACGAGCGTGCATTTGACTTACTCTCTGCTTCGATACTTGGAACTCCCTCGATATAGCTTCAAATGTCCAACCTTCAAAATAATGAGCTTTGATTATGAACTGTTCCCGCTCATTAAGATGCTTTATCGCTTCTCTCAATCCCCTCCGTTCTTCTTCAAACTCCAGCTCACACAAGGGGTCTCCACCACTCTGGTCCTCCACCAGATCCATCATGGTAGTATCTCCATCCTCCGTACCTATAGGTTGGTCCAAGGACAACAAATAGATACAACCTAAATTGGCGATCAGATCATATACTTCCTCAGCCGACATCTTGAGTTCTTCGGCTAGATCTTCCTCCGTAGGTTGCCGGCCGGTCAACTGTTGAAATTTATCAACCGCCCTCTGAAGAGCCCTCGCTTTACCGCGAGTTCTCTCAGGTAACCAGTCCATCCTACGCAACCCATTGTAGATAGCCCCTCTGATTACAGGAGTAGCATAAGTCTGGAACTTAAATCCACGAGAAAGATCAAAACCTTCTATAGCACGAACCAGGCCAAACATGCCGTCTGCTACTAGTTCGTCGAGCTCAGCTCCCGGCCTAAGCTTACGTATGATCCCTAAAGCCAAATTACGCACCAAGGGAAGATAATGGCTTACCAACTGCTCCTGAAGCTCAGGATTACCCGTTTCCTTATAAGCTCGCCATACTTCGGCGATGTCTTCCATCCAGCCTCCTCCAAGGCTTGACTTTATCCCAAAGAAGCTTCGATTACAAGCTCATCTACTCCCCCCGAATGATGCCATAAAGCTTACAATTAAACTCTTTACCCTACCCCATGAATTCCGCAGCCAAAGATTTCTCTAATACAATACGAAAAGAGCCCAGCTCAAGCTAGGCCCTAATCCACATTCCTACCCTAACCAAAAACTTCAACCCTAGTTGCGCCAACCTGCCTCAGAAAAACCTTCAAACTTATTCCTTATAATTATAGGTTTTTCCTCATCTGCTGGAACAACATATTAGCTAAGCCTACCCCCCCATCTTGAGCCCACGCTTTTGCTCTCTCTTCATCCAACATACCCATAAACATCTCTTGCTCTTGGCCTCCCCCGAATAAACCGCCTTTAGGAATACTCTTGCGCATCTGAGCCATCATCTGGCTCAGGAACAAAGCCTCAAACTGCTGACAAGCCTTCTTAAGCTTAGCTTCCTCTGCGGCCTTGGACGGAGCTGCAGCCACATCCTTAGAAATCGGATTCGGGGTCAATCCCTCTATATGCATAGCCGTCTTCCTTTCTACAATGGCATCGTATAGTCATTAACCACGTTGCAACTGGTTAGTCATCCTCATCATCTCATCCGCGGCTTGAACACCCTTCTGATTCATCTCAAAAGCCCGTTGGGCCTGAACAATATTTATCATCTCTTCTACGATATTGATATTAGATTTCTCTAAATGACCTTGTGCTAGCACCCCTAACCCGTTAGATCCAGGTATATCTTCTGTTTTAGCCCCCGCCATAGGTGTTTCGATAAACAAGTTACCACCGATAGCTTGCAACCCACTAGGGTTCAAAAAACGAACCAACTTGATCTGACCTACTTTAACCGGTTTACCGTCCCCGTTAATCCTGACCCCCTTAACTTCTCCTTCCGGGGTAATCTCTATATTGGTCAAATCTTTAGGTATCTTAACT
>RFKT01000016.1 GCA_003694225.1 Candidatus Dadabacteria bacterium | reverse complement strand
GTTATACTCAGTAATGCATCCTGAAAGTGACTTAACCAACCCTGATCGTTCTATTTTACATAACTGGGCGATAACTGAGGGCGAATACGGGTTAACTTTCAAATAGACAAACTCTCCTTTCAAACTCCTTCGCTGAAGGCTCTGAGGCTATAGCTCGTCTTCGTTTAGTTTATAACCATTCTTGATTATATAAATTTCCTTCTATTTTTTAAGAAAAAAATATGGCGGTCTGAAGAGCAACCTTCAAGGAGCAAAACTCCCAAAACCGCCAACGCACCTTTCTAAAGCTCCTTCACTAATCTCTTTCCACTTAACGGGAACTATTAGAGGTGTCGGGGCTGAGGCGCGTTCCAGGCCTTGCGCATTTCGCGTCTGAGGCCTTTTTTGAACCTCTCCATGTCCCCCGGGGAGAAGAGCCTGACCTCGTGCCCGCAGACAAAGCACCAGCACCTTCCATCAGTGGCGCGAAGGTATCTGACGTATCCCTTACAGGCCGGGCAGTACTTCCTTTCGTCGAACGAACTGTTCACTTTTTCTTCCTCCTTGTCCGGATTGCGATTAAAGGTCTGAACCTTTTTCAGACCGCCAGCTAATCACCGCGAATTTAGACGACAATTGGCTGGAGGCTGAACTTACACTTCGCAATGGTCGATTTAACACATAAAAGATCGAAATTTCCTATCGCTAGGAAAGCACTCAAGGAGATTCAACAAAAAGCAGGGGGGAAGTTAAACGATTATCCCACCACACACCTATAGAGGCATATTAAAGAAACTTTAGTTCTTATTCAAGCCACATGGCAAATATATTGGCAAATATTTTATGTAAGCACTAAGACAAAAGTGAATCTCTTCTACCAGATTGAAACTTCAGTCTCCAACTCTACAGATAAGCTGCTTTTTGCCTTTTTTTTGCATAGATCTATCAGAAATAGCACATCTCTTGCTGTTGCTTTTCTATACGGATTTACTATCCAATTTGGATGCTTTTTTGAAATTAGAGCCCCTCCCCTTGAATAGCCCTTTAATCCGCAGGTTTCAATCACCTTAGCAGCGCTACCCCTGCCTGAAGGATTCTTAAACACCGAACCGCAGGAAGGGATGGTTATAGGCTGGTTCTCTTTTCTGATCTGCAGAAATCTTGATCTTACAGCCAATATCTTGTCTCTATCTCCCTCTTTGAGAGAGATAGTTGCGCTGAGTACTATCGATCCTTCCGGCAAATTTACCTTTCTATACTCCCACTTCAGATCCTTTGCTGGAAATGTATGTAATTTACTGTCGGGAGTAATTACATCAACAGAATCTATTACAGAGGAGATCTCCGACCCGTGCGCTCCGGCATTCATTCTGATAGCTCCACCAAATGTAGCTGGAATACCTCCTGCAAATTCAAGTCCTGAAAATCCACCTTCAGAAAGCTCGCGGGATAGGTTTATAAGTGGCGTAGATCCTCCTACCTTAAACAATCCATTGCCGAGGGGTTTTATGTATCTAAATCCCTTGCCCAACATTATCACCCAATCCCTTACACCTTCATCTCGTATTATAAGATTGCTGCCACCCCCAATGACTCTATAAGGTATGCCATTAGAGGAAAGAAAGGTCATGGCTTTTAAGATTTCACCCGTTGTTTCTGGACGTATTACTCGGTCAAGAATTCCCCCCACACATAAGGTAGTAACTCTTTTCCCTTCTATAGACTTAAAGCCAAGGCCTGTGGCCTGACCAAATTCCCCTTCAATTTCAGTTACATCATGCATTTTCTCCAGCCCTTAGTCTTTCAATTATCCAATAAGGGACTTTGCCGATAGTTCCAGCTCCCATACACAATATTGCATCACCCTTGTTAGCTAAATTATGCACTCGTTCCGGCAGATCTTTTATCTCCGGGCAATACTCCTTTGATGGGTGAGACAAAGCGCTAAAAAGGCCTTTTGATGTGATTTCAGGGATAGGGTTCTCGCCTGCTGGATAGATATCTGTTACTACCAGATGATCACATAGATCAAACGCATTAACAAATTCGCCAAAACACTCTTTTGTCCTAGAATATCTGTGTGGCTGAAAAACAACTATAAGCCGTCCCGAAATATTTGGTCTTATCGCTGCTAATGTAGCCTTAATTTCTGTCGGATGGTGGGCATAGTCACTGATAACGGTGATTTCATTCTCCTTGCCCACAACCTCAAGGCGGCGTTTAACGCCGGGAAATGTCTTAAGGGCTTGAGCGATCTCCTCTTTTCCAATTCCAAGCTCTTTGGCCACACATACAGCCGCCAATGAGTTGAGAATATTGTGGCTCCCATGGAGGGAGATAGATGCGGAAAAGAGAAATTCTCCTTTTTCTACGATATCGAACGTGACTCCATACTCGCCTCTGGCCAAATTCATACCCCTAATATTAGCGTCTGGAGATAATCCATAAGTTATTTTTCTTTTTCTATACTGTTCTGCAAGCTTTCTTGATTTAGGATCATCCACGCAGATAACCGCCAATCCGTAAAAGGGGACAGAGTTGATAAAATTAAAAAAGCTTTGTTCTAGTTCCGCCATCGAGGAATAAGCTGAAAGGTGTTCAGCGTCTATGTTAGTGACTATTGCTATTGAAGGTTTTAGCAACAGAAAACTTTTATCGCTCTCATCTGATTCAGCAACAAGAAAATCACCATCTCCTAACTTGCCGGAAGATGCCCCATGCTTTTTGAGAGCCCCGCCTATGATGACTGTAGGGTCGAAGCCGGCGCTATCTAGTATGTGGCCAATTATTGATGTGGTTGTTGTTTTTCCGTGTGAGCCTGCTACAGCGATTCCGTACTTCATTCGCATAAGCTCTGCCAATACCTCTGCTCTTTTTAGAACCGGAATTGATCTTGTTTTGGCTTCTATTATCTCAGGGTTGTCTTGGGAGACGGCAGAGCTAAACACTACAGTAGAGACTGTATCTTGTAGATTTTTTGGGCTATGTCCTTCGAAAATATCAGCTCCTAAGCTTTTTAACTTAAGGCATGAGTCATTTATCATAAGATCTGAGCCCGACACTCGGAATCCTTGCCTTAGAAGGATCTCTGCTATTGCAGACATTCCAACTCCGCCAATACCTATAAAATGGAAATGAAGCTTTGTGTTATACATGCCGATTAGTTAATCAAGCTGTGGAACAAAATAGATATGCTACCTTAAAACAAGGCAAGGCGCATTTCAAGAAATCTGCACTGTTTAGGGTATTGCAGATGTGATTAACTAAAGATATTTCAGGGGTTCTGGAATCTATGGCCAAAAGCGCGCTTGACAAATATCTATTTAAGCCCTTTTTCGGCTCAAGCCACACATGGGCATTGGGCGAACTTCGCAAAATCCCCAAGGATGCATTTATACTGGATATCGGGGCAGGTTCATGCGGCATCGGAGAAGCATTAAAAAAGGAGGGTTATGCTAATTTATGGGCAGTTGAGGTGGACAAAGAAGCCCTTAAAAGGGCTCAAGAGGTGTACGACTATGCATTTGAAAAGATAGAAGATATTGAAAAATCTGATTTCGATGCAATACTACTTTTGGATGTGATAGAGCACCTCCAAGACCCTTCAGGCTGTCTCGCCAAAGCTTTGTCTATGCTTAAAATAGGAGGGGTTATGCTGGTTGTGGTCCCCAACATTGCCCATTGGAGTGTTAGATTTCCACTTTTGTTTGGCTTCTTTAACTACTCTGAAAGGTCTATTCTGGACTCTACTCATCTTCATTTCTTTACGAGGGCAAGGTTTAAAAAGATGCTTCTCTCTCAGAAATCAGCCCAACTCATTAAGATAGAATCAACTATTGAGCCATTTGAACTGGTCTTTCCGAGATGGCTCTGGAACAACCCTATATATGCCCTTCTCTCACGACTTAGGCTCTTCGGGGCAAATCTGCTTCCCGGCCTCTTTGCCTATCAGCATGCTGCCGTCATAAAAAAGATTGGGACCGGTTCGGTGCC
>RFKT01000109.1 GCA_003694225.1 Candidatus Dadabacteria bacterium | reverse complement strand
ATTCATAACAGGAAACTCGCCGCCCATTTTACAAAGATAGCGAAAACCCTCCCCAAACCGAACTGCGCTGTAATCGCATATCCCAATCCGGAACTATGTAAGGCCGCCGCTGCTTATTGCATTAAAAATAGCGTGCCATACATCGTTGATTTTAGAGATCCTTGGCCGGACTCTTTTGCGGGCTATCTCCCAAAGGTTCTCTGGCCCGCGCTTTGCCCCTTAGCATCATACTATAGATGGATCATCCGGTTTGCCGCCAACAACGCTTCCGGCATTACATCCATCAGCGAGACGATGCTTAAGTGGGCTCTTTCCTATAAGACTAAAAGCTTAAATGCACCCCACAAAGCCTTCCCTATAGGCTACAAATCACCCTTAAAAACGGAAGAGCCTATTGTCCAAGATGTGACGGAGACAGCTCCTATTACGGCAGTCTTTGTTGGGCTCTTTGGAAGCACTCACGGAGGAGAGAAGATAATAGAAGCCTTTAATATACTCTGGGAAAAGGGCGAAAAGAGGGCGAAATGCCTTATGGTAGGAGATGGCAACTTTGCCGCTTTGTGGAGGGAGAAAGCAAAGGGAAATCCAAATATCGAATTTCTGGGATGGGCTGACAAGCAAAAACTTAGGGAAATTATGTCACGGTGCCACGTTGGACTAATTGTTCTAAACGACGCAATAAGAAAATTCTGGTTCGGAAATAAGCTCTTTGAATACCTTGCCTCAGGCCTCGCTGTAGTCGCATACGCAAGCCCTGAAGTCTCTTTTCTGCTGGAAGAAAATAGCGCGGGCACGGCTATTCACAACGGAACCTCAGAAGAGCTGGCTGGAGCCATTGAAAGGTATATAGAAAACCCAGTCCTTTTAACCCTTCACAGAAAAAATGCCCTCGACCTCTTTAAGAGAGAGTTTGTATCTGATGCAATATACACAAAATTTGCTGAATTTATTGAGGGTATAGTACCTTAATAGCCCCATCCATTTGAAATAATTGGAATTTTGTTATAACCTGCGCGGGATATTTAACTATTTTTAAGGCTTGATGTGGCTGGATTTGGCGCTGAAAAGATTGACCTACTGGTGCAACTTACAAAGAGAGATCTCCTGATGCGCTATAGGGGCTCCCTATTGGGCACGGTCTGGAGCATTATAAACCCCTTACTGATGCTCGCTGTGTATACATTTGTCTTTAGCGTAATCTTTAAGGCAAGGTGGAATATAGAGGTTGAAAGCAGGATTGACTTCGCTCTAATACTTTTCTGCGGGCTTATCCCTTTTAATATCTTTGCAGAAACTCTATCAAGGGCGCCAACAATCGTTGTTGGAAATCCAAACTACATCAAAAAGGTTATATTTCCGCTTGAACTCCTCCCCCTAACAGCGCTTGGAACAGCTCTTATAAACGGCATAATAAGCGCTTTGATCCTTGTTGCCGCAAAATGGGCTGTCTCGGGAGCGATACACCTTACAATTTTTTACCTGCCCATTGTTGTTTTCCCCCTTTTGCTTCTTACAGCCGGACTTGCATGGTTTATCGCTTCACTCGGAGTATATATAAGGGATATAAACCAGATAATGCCTGTTATTATCACAGCCCTTCTCTTTTTAAGCCCTATATTTTACCCCGTATCTGTAATACCCCCGAAGCTTAAACCGCTATACCTTCTGAATCCCATAGGATATGTAGTGGAAGATTCGAGAAGGGTCCTCCTTTGGGGCGAGCATCCCGATTGGGTTTGGCTTTTGGCAGGAAGCGTAACAGGAGCCGTTGCAGCCTTGGGGGGGTATATGTGGTTTCAAAAGACACGGAGGGGATTTGCTGATGTTATCTAGAGCGGCAGTAGTAGCGAGAAATATCTGCAAGAACTATCCTATCTATGAAAGGCCGCAGGATAGGCTAAAGCAGATGCTTATGCGGGGGAAGCGGAAGTATTATAGGGAGTTTGTCGCTCTAAGGAATATAAACCTCTCAATTGAAAAGGGATCTTCATTGGGCATACTGGGAAGAAACGGGGCCGGCAAATCGACACTCCTTCAGATAATCTGCGGCACAGTTGCTCCAACATCGGGCTCTGTTGAAGTAAACGGGAGGGTTGGAGCTTTGCTTGAGCTTGGAACTGGGTTTAATCCTGAGTTTACCGGCCGGGAGAATATCTACCTGAATGGGGCGATCTTGGGGCTATCGAAAAGGGAACTATCAGAGAGATATGATTCCATCGTGGAATTCGCAGATATAGGAGACTTTATTGAACAGCCGGTAAAGACCTACTCTAGCGGCATGTTTATAAGGCTGGCCTTTGCAGTGGCTATAAATATAGATCCTGAAATACTGGTTATAGATGAAGCACTGTCTGTAGGAGATGTCCAATTTCAAGCCAAGTGCTTCAGGAAATTCGAAGAGCTTAGGAAAAATAACAAAACCATCATTTTTGTGACCCACTCTCCTGATCAAATCGTAAGGCACTGTACAAGGGCTATAATTATCGAAAGCGGCGAGATCGTTGAAGACGGCGATCCTAAGTACATATCCAACCGATATCTAGATATGATGTTTGGCATCAAAAAGGAAACAGTAAGCCTTGCAGAAAGTACGGCCTACAGTGGTAAAGCAGTGGAAACTTATTATTCAACCGCCGCAGAAGGTGATAATCTCCCTTCACGCCCCGGATACAACAAATTAGAATACAGATGGGGCAACAAAGAAGCGGAGATAATTGATTTTGTAATATCTACTCCCACCCAGAGATGTACAAACCACTTTTCATCTAATGACACACTTACTATGGATCTTACATGCATTTTTCACCGGAAAGTTGAGCGCCCCATCTATGCCCTTACCATTAAAACCCCCGATGGCATAACCGTATACGGAACCAACTCTAGGGATTGCAACCACCCTCCCGAGATCTCCCCAAAAGATGCCGGAGAGACTGTCACAATTCGATTTTGCCTTAAGCCAAGGCTTGTTACAGGACATTACCTGATATCACTTGGGGTAGTAAAGGAGGCAAACGGAGAGATCATTCCCTTAGACAGGAGATATGATGTAATTGAGATATACGCAACTAATGAAGGGAAAGCCTTCGGTTTTATCGATTTGGATATGCAAATTGAAGAGATCGGCTATGAAGCTGCTCACAAGGCTCTTTAGCCTTACCTAGAGGTGTTATGCGGCAATATAACTTTAATGAAGATACTTTATATTGGGAACCTGACCGTAAAAGAGGGGGAAAAAACAGGGTAACCTTCTCTGATGGCTTTGATACCGAACATTATCTCCGGGACCTTTTTCTGCGGGCAAAGGATCTATCCTCAAAAAGCCTTGAACTAACACAGGCTATCAAAGACTGGCCTACCCGATACCACCTTAGCCCTCAAAGGGGCTTTCTCTTATATCCCTTCCCCCTTTCAGGGCGTTCTGTCCTTGAAATAGGCTCAGGGTGCGGTGCTATAACCCGCTATTTGGCGGATATAGGTTCAAATGTCACCGCTATTGAGGGAAACCCCTTAAGAGCTCAAATAACTGCCCTAAGGTGCAAAGACAAAAGCAATGTCTCTGTTTACTGCGATAACATATTTGAGTTTGAATCCGATAAAACCTTTGAGGTGGTGACATTAATTGGCGTTCTTGAGTATGCCCCTTGCTTTTCCGCCTCTTCCAATCCTGTGATAGAACTGTTGCAAAGGTCCTTATCTTTGCTTTCTCCAAACGGAGTTTTGATTGTCGCCATAGAAAACAGGTTGGGGCTTAAGTACTTCTGCGGCCACCCTGAAGAT
>RFKT01000108.1 GCA_003694225.1 Candidatus Dadabacteria bacterium | reverse complement strand
TAATCACTTGGGGTTAATACTTTATTTGTAGTCTTTTGAGGATATTGCTCCCATAATATGATCCTTAAAAAAACCAGGAAAACAGTCAATGAAGCTTAAACACTATATTCTTGTTTTCTCTGTTGGAGCGCTCGTATTTTGTGGCTCTCTTTTTAACGGCTTTGTCCTAGATGATGTAGTCCATATAACCAAAAACTACCAACTGCGCACTGTTACAAACAATGCTTTCCGCCATATTATGCTCCTTCCATACTACCCGGGAAATCTTTATAGGCCACTTATATACCTCTCTTATTATTCAACGTACACAATCTTCGGACTCGATCCCCTCCCACATCACGCAATAAACATCCTCCTACATGCCCTTAACTGCGTATTGGTGCTCTACATTCTTTCTGCTTTCTTAGAAAGTTTTCCAGCTCTTATAGGCGCAGTTTCCTTTGCACTCCTTCCTATTCATACAGAAGCAGTGGCCAATGTATCAGGACGGGGAGAGCTGCTTTATTCATTCTTTTCCCTCTCTTTCTTATCTCTTATGGTTGACTGGGGCAAAAGAGCAGATATTAAACCGATAAAGTCCCTTTTGCTTCTCTTCCCCTTAGCTTTAATGGGGTTTTTGTCAAAAGAAAGCTGTGTAGTTCTCTTTTTTCTCTCACCTCTTACTGTATGGGCAATCTACAAAAAGAAAGAGAGATTGCAAGTCATTGTGTTATCCTTGATGCCGCTTCTAGCTGCATTTGCCATATATCTAATCTTTAGGATAAAGGCTTTAGGGGGGATTATAACAGGCATTGACTCAATTCCCTTCCTTGACAATCCCTTAGTTGGTCTCTCCCCCCTTAAACGAGCCCTATATGGATTCATACTTTTAGGCAGATATGCAGAGCTTTCCATTGCACCACACACCTTAAGCGGTGATTACTCATACAGGGCTATAGATCCAAACAACATAATTTTACTCTCAGGGTATGGAAGATATGGCATATTTGCCGTTTGCCTCCTTTGCATAGCCCTAATGAAACCTTTGCAAAAAAATTGGGCTTTTTTCTCACTGTGGTTTTTCTTAGCTTTTATTCCAACTTCTAATATATTTTTTCCCATCGGCACAGTCTTTGGAGAGAGGCTTGCCTATCTGCCAAGCGTAGGTATCTGCGCCATCCTTGGCATTGTCCTGTCTAAGACAGGCAAGGCAAAGCTTCCCTTAAGCATAGCTTTATGCATGGCTTATGGAACACTCTCATATACCTGCTCCAAATATTGGCGGCATAATTATGATCTCATTAAGCGATGGATAACAGTATCTCCAGAAAGCGCTAAGACCCAGTGCAACTACGGATTTATGATGAAAAACCAGGGCAACCTTAACAAAGCAGTAGAACATTTCGACAAGGCGATATCAATTTACACCAACTATGCAGACCCATGGTACGGAAAGGGATTGGTAGCGATGATAAAAGGAGATCTCAAAAAAGCGGCGCACTTTTATAAGAAGGCTCTGGCAGTAAATCCCCAACATGCTCCCTCTTTAACAGCATTGGGAGATATAGCCATTAGCAATGGAGAGGCGCAGACCGCCCGAAGATACTACAAAGCCGCATTGATAATAAATCCTAACAGCTTATACGCAAAGATAGGCCTTATCTATGTAAATTTAAAATCTGGCGATATATCAGCCGCTCGAGAGACATTGAACGAAATCTTAAAATTAGAGCCGAAAAATCCCAGAGTTATAGATCTAAAAAGGCGTCTTCGCCATCTGTCAACAGGCTCAAAGCGCACAGGGCAACCTTAGCTCCAAGCAGGATATTTTCCTTATAGTTTAGGTCAAACCGCTCGTTAATCCTATCAGCAATGGTAGTACAAACAGCCCCTGCTTTGTATCCTATGCCTCCGCAAATATGGCACAAAAGGCTTGTCTCCATCTCCATATTTTGTATGCACAGATCACCAAATCTATCATCAAGCTCAAACTCAGCAAAAAACCGATCTAGATCCCTTACAGATGGAGGAATCCGGAGGATATCCCTTCCCTGATTGGCAAAAAAGCCGCTGTTAGAAACCGTAATCCCCACAGCATGAGGAGCATTAAAGCGCTCAGCGCTTCTAGCCAGTGCAGATATGACACTGTCATCTGAGACAGAACAATAAGGATTTATCTTTCCCAAAAACCTCGATGATGAGAGGCGTTCATCAAGCCTTTTTTTTATCTCATTCTCTAAAGCCTCACAAAGTGGATCTGACAACGGAGCCTCATAAAAAAGACCTGTATTATCCATGCCAACAGCATATTTTGTAATAACGAGCGTCCCCATCGGAACTTCTTTTCTAAGTCCTCCCGAAGTGCCGAGCCTTATAATATGCAGAGGATCAAAATGGGATTTCCTCACCCGCCTTTCAAAATCGATCTCATTTAGAGCAATAAGTTCACACAAGATAATCTCCAGTGAAGGTGTTCCCATCCCCGATGTAACCAGAGACACCCGAAGGTTACTCCCGCCAACCCTTCCTGTTATCGTCCTAAGCCCCCTGTGGGCTACATCCACCTCTATACTTTTAAAAAACCTCTCCGCTAAGAGAGGAACCCTATCCGGATCGCCCACAATAACTATATTTTGCGCCAAATCAGCGGGGCTTATGCAAAGATGATAAACAGAGCCATCACTGTTTATTGGAAGGTCAGCAGGTGAAAAAGGCCTTATATCCAAACTCATATAATTGCTCCTATTCTGCACAGTGTAGCCGCCTTAGTATTAGAAAAGATTGTACCTGATAACACTCCGCATATTAAGCAATACATGCAACATGTTGTCTAAACAGGCAATAAGGAGTAAAATTTGAGGATTGTAAGAAATGGTACATTGTTTTAGCAAATCAGATGGCGCCACATTTGGAACCAGACCTATCTGGTCCCTCCAAAACCCCTCAAAGGAGAGGAAGTGAGGAACATCCAGACCTTAGCAACTACAGGCTTACTATCGCCTTTAGAGGCAATAGAGTTCACAGTGATGTGATGAACAGGGTAAGCGGTATCCTGCAAAGGCTCGGTTGTAAAGTCACCCTTGTAGAAATCCCATCAGGAACGAGTGAAGACGAAGTAGCTAGAATCGTGAGGCGAAAAATAAACGGGCACAACAGCGGTGTAATACTCTCAGACGTAACAGTAAGTAAACATATAGGTGATAGACCCTCTCTTCTGTATACAATAGATGAAATCATCGCAGATGTGCAAAGGAGTATCATTGAACGGCACTTTGGTCTTCCAAACCCAAGAGAAGCAAAAACTCTTCTTACTCCTCTTCCTGCAAGCCACGAGGAGGCTTTGGAAAAGCTTAGACTATATGGTCAGATGTTCAGGGCGATGTTGGAAGCAGCGCTGCAAAGTGAGACTCCTTCACACATATACATTCTTCCCCATTATCTCTGCCACCATGAGCCATTTCTTCAGAATATTGCATATTTAATGAATGCCGCTAGAAAATCACCGAAGATTACAAGAAAAGGCAAAAAACATATAAATAAATTTAAAGCCACCTTGGAAAGCTCACTCAGGGAAGAAGCTGAAGACACAAGAATGCCCAAGGAAGTCATAAAAGCCATATTTGGCGCTATCGGCTTTGTGCCTAGGCAGCCGCATGAGCTTGTAAGAGCTGCAATTATTGAAGCTGGATATCCAGAGCATCAAACTACGGTGGTAAATATGTCAAGAGGAGATATATCAGACAAGACATTTGACGCAAAGGGAATAAAATGGATTATAGGAGATAGACACGCCTTCAAATACGGCCAAGCAGATCATGCAGAGAATTTAAGGCATTACGCTTCTGGCAAGGATACTCGCATCCTTAGGCTTCCG
>RFKT01000107.1 GCA_003694225.1 Candidatus Dadabacteria bacterium | reverse complement strand
GTTCTCATATAAGGTAATGGAAGAATTTAAATTGCCTAAAGGATAACTGGCAGTCGAAATAGATTTGCCAGATGGAATAATACTCAGAGATGATATATAGGGAGAGAGCACGAAATTGCCATTGTTATCCCTAGCTACGGTAATTTTTGCTCCCTTGCCCAGCAAAGTATATTTTTTTAGGGGCTCTCTGAATGTAATGTCTGTTGCAAGGAGCCGCTTCATCTTTATCCGAATCTTTACTTTATCTCTCCTCTCAGGAGAGATCGGTTCCGCCAAGAAATCTATGAATTTATAAATAACGCTGGAAGGGCCTATGCCTTTCAAATGCCCATGATCTAGACGAAGCTCAGAGAGGTATACAATCCCTTTAGTTATATCTTTTATGTTAAAGTGGGCAGTTAGTTTTTTGAATTTAACGGGTGAATTTCCTTTACATCTTATTTGTGGGTTTATTGCCACTGCCTTAAGTGGGATAAAAGATACCATGGACCTTTTTGCCTTAAACGTGCACCGTGTAGAGCGCTCAACCATCTCGTTTAGCATCTCAACAAGGTGGTATTTAATTATGGATTTGGCTACGATTATGCAAAGTCCCAGCGCTATTCCCGCAATCAGGCTTAGCTTTACAAATCTTAAAGTTCTTCTATGTGCTTTACTGGATGAGCGCATTACATAGTAAGATTAAGAGAATAGCATATTGACTGCAACAACCTATATAATGTTTATAAGTAGCTACTTTTTTGAGACAAGAGCGAACCTAGAACTACTACAACGCATGCTTCCACGCCATATAGGAACTTCTTACAAGAGGAGCAGATTCTACAAACTTGAATCCTTTCTTTAATCCCTCTTCTTTATAACGTTCGAACTGCTCAGGAGTGACGAATTTTTTTACAGGCATTTGAGACTGGGATGGCCTTAAGTACTGCCCAATAGTGAGCACATCAACCTTATGATATCTTAAGTCATCCATTACAGATATTACCTCTTCGACCTCTTCCCCCAACCCCACCATAAGCCCGGATTTAGTAGTTATGGAGGGTAAGATCTCTTTTGCACAGCTTAGGATGGAAAGAGAGCGGATGTATCCTGAATATGGGCGCACCTTTCTGTACAACCGAGGAACAGTTTCCACATTGTGGCTTAGGACATCTGGAGGATAGCGTAAAAAGATCTCCAAGTTTTTTTTAAGTCCTCCGAGATCTCCAATAAGAGCTTCTATCTTACAGTCAGGAGATATTTCTCTAATAGCTTTTATCGTGTGTGCAAAGTGCCTGGCTCCACAGTCAGGCAGATCATCCCTATCTACAGATGTGATTACCACATGTCTCAAATTAAGCTGGCGAACTGCTTCCGCAACTCTCTTAGGTTCATCGGGTGCAAGCGGTTTAAGGGTTTGAGGTGTCCCTTTCTTTACTGAACAGAAGTTGCATCGGCGGGTACATAGATCTCCCATGATCATGAAGGTCGCTGTCCTGTTTCCCCAGCATTCGCCTATGTTTGGACACCGAGCCTCTTCGCATACAGTGTTAAGGGAGTTGGCTCTTACAATGCCTCGCGTCTCAAGATATCCAGGGCTTCCCGGGGGACGCACCTTAAGCCAAGGCGGCTTCCGTATGCGTGTGCCTTTCTTTCTACTTAAAGTAACTAGCTGTAGATCCTCCATAACCTAAAATCTTACATGTTTTTGCTGCCTTTTGAAAGCTCTCTAGACTCTACTTTGATCCCCAGTGAGGGGACAAGAGATTTTATAACTGATATCTTTATAGGGAGATATTTTGAGAGGAAGAAATTTTCAATGCTTCATACTCTTGTGTCATGGAAGTATCTGTCATAATACCCGCCTATAATAGGCGGGAGATGTTGCTGCGAGCGGTCAAATCTGTCCTTAGGCAGGATTATAAGGATTATGAACTTATAGTCGTAAACGACGGTTCAGAAGAGGACCTCTCTGATGTTAAAACTTTGGTGCTTGAATCGGGAAATATATTTACAAGCCATGAGTACAATAGAGGTGTGGCTGCCGCGAGAAATACAGGCATAAAGCTTTCAAGGGGAAGATGGGTTGCTTTTCTTGATTCTGATGATCTGTGGTATCCGGAAAAGCTCAGAAAACAGATGGAATACCACAACCGGAACTCCGACATATTGATTTCACAATGCGAAGAGGTTTGGTTTAGACGTGGGGTTATGGTTAATAAAAAAAAGGACCACCTTCAACCTGAAGGAGACGCCTTTTTGCCGTCTCTAAGGCTATGTTGCATTAGCTCTTCCTCTGTACTTATGCATAGAAGTGTGATTGAGCAGTGCGGTTTGCAGGACGAAAGATTTCGAGTGTGCGAAGATTATGAGTTTTGGCTTAGGGTGACATCCCGATACCTCATAGGATTGGTTCGCAAACCCTTAGTCGAAAAGTATGGGGGGCATCAGGGGCAGCTCTCAGCCTCAGAAAAGGCACTAGATCGATATAGATGTGCGGCTATAATAAAGCTTATAGCGCGTGAGAATCTTTTGCCGGAACAGTTAGGAAAAGCTTTGGAAGAACTGAAGACTAAAGCCAGCATTTTACTTCATGGAGCGCTTAAACGTAGATCTCCCCTTAAAGGATTGTATAAAAGGGTGATTGATGCCGCAGAGAGGATTGCCCTCCAGGAAGATCTGCATAAAAGCTGCAAATTGCATAATTTGTTGGAGTTAGAGAGGGAACTTTTGAGCAGTGTGGTTGATTAAACATGGCGATGAATTTAGCTAACCCTTGTAGCATTCAGGACGGGGAGATAGGGGAAATATTAGACTTTTTTGATGAAATAGATGCAAGAATTTCAAGACTTGAAGAGAATAGAAGTTCTGACTTTGTTGTATCAAGGGAAGCATATGGAATAGTAAAAGATATCTTAACTAGGGAAACTTCAATCAGCAATATACACGAATCGAAATTTGTATTTCTTGAGGATTTTTACGCTGAAAGGCACATAGTTAGGCTTTTAGAGCTACTTCTTGAAAACGTCCGTTTTAGGCTTAATGCTGTGTCTGCAAGGAGCCCTGTAAAGGATATAGCAAAAAAGGCTCTTCTAAATCCCCGCTTTCCGGCTGATGAAGCTGTAAAGGCGCTGCGAAGTTTTTTTGAGTGGTATACAAGGCGGAAATTTACATTACTTTGCTATGATGCAGAGTGTAAGACATCTAACAGACAGCATTCTATGTGCACTATCTTTGGAGTTAGTCTCTTTGAAGGGGCTCAATGGCGTGGCCTCACAGGGCTTGAGGCGGTTTTAAGCCTGTTTTTGCGGGGGTGCAGGGGGATTCAGATATGGGTGAAAGGAGAGCTTCGAAAAGATGGAAAGCCTGTATTTGTAAGAGAAGGGTGGGAGAGTTGGAGCGATATTCGCAATGGAGCAAGGCAAGGAAAGAGGTTTGCTGTATTGCATCCGTTGCTCCCCGATAGTGACTGTATGGTTGTTGATAAACTCAGGTTATTTTCTCCGGAAGCGGCGATAGATCTCCCTGAGGGGGTGCATCATGTAACCTTTTGTATAGGAGTCTATGGAGCAAATGGCCAGCTTCTTACCAATGTTACATCGGATCTGGGTGTCAGGGTTATACCAAAGAGCTATTCCGAAACATCTCCCGTGCCTTCACCCCAGAAAAGCGCTTTATGGAAACAGGAGCCGGGGACTGAAGGTGCAATTTATGAACTAGAGGAAAGAGGGGGTCTCTTACAT